>JBEKZR010000197.1:0-6899 GCA_049509715.1 Occallatibacter sp.
CGGCAGCGTGGTGATTTTGCCTAAGCTGCCCACGTCGGCTTTGCGGGGCATGGTCTCATCGCGGCTCGGGCGGCCTACCACTCTGGATGAAATGGACGAAGCGATTGCTGCTGGCGCGTCCGGAGGCTCCACGCGCGGCAGACTCCGGTGAGGGGCGATGAACGGGCTCGATACGAATATTCTCATCCGTTACCTCACGCAGGACGACCCGGACCAATCGCCAAAAGCAACAAGAATCATCGAGCGGCGATTTACGCGGGAGCGCCCCGGCTTCATCAGCCTGGTAACGATCGCTGAGGCTGTGTGGGTTCTGGGGAGCGTGTATGCATTAGCGGACCGGGAGATTGCCTACACCGTAGAGCGCATGCTACAGGCCGATACGCTGCTGGTTCAAAACGAACAGCAGGTGTACACGGCGATGGTGGCCCTCAGGCGGGGATGGGGCGCGTTTGGCGATGCTCTGATTGGAGCCTTGGGAGCGTGGGCCGGTTGCGATAGCACTCTGACCTTCGACAAGAAGGCGCTGCGGCTGGCCGGATTTGAGCTTCCGGATTGAGCCACCTGCGGTGGGGCGGACGCGCTACACGCATGGGGTTCGCGGAATCCCAGGTCTCAGAATCAAGGCCCTTCGGCTGCGCTCGGGGCAGGCTCTCCACCCCACGTACGAAGACCTGTCCGAGGGTCCCCGGCTTTGGGCCATCCGCCGGGGCGAACCATGTTTACAATCGCAGGCCCGGGTGTTAAACTCCTCGCCACGAGGGTTGGCCATGCGGCGGACGCTCCTGTTCAGCTTGTTTGCGCTCCTGGCTGTGAGTGCGGCGAACGATGCCTGCGCCCAGCGCCGCGGCCCAGCCGGGCCTGGCTTCGCCTGGGGTGGGTACGGTTTCAGCCACGCCCGGGCCTTCTCGCCCTACGGATTCGGCTACGCATACCTGCCCTACGACTCCGGCGCCTCATACGGCTACGCGCCCCAGCCGGTCCTGTTCGTTCAGCCCCCGGTCCTGTTCGTTCAGCCGCCCGCGCCGCCCGTCGTCCAGCCGCCGGGGCATTCTGTGATCAAAGAACTCAAATGGCCTGCCGCGGGAGCGCCTTCTTCCGCCTCCGCGCCCTCCACAACCTCCGAGCCCGAGCCGCAGGACTTTGCAATTGTCCTCAAAAACGGTTCGACACTCTCCGCCGTATCGGTCTTCGCCTCTGACGACGGCCTGCACTACGTCGACCCTGACGCGAGGCACATGCGCATTTCCATGAGCGAGGTTGACCGCGCGGCAACTCTCAAGCTCAACCGCGCTAGGAACCTGGATCTGTATCTTCCTGCCGCGCAGTGAGCCGCGCTCGCCTGCCGCGCTTCGCGCTTGAGGTTCGTGGATTCCCAAGTCTCAAAGACTGGGCTTGAGGCGCTCGAACTGAAGGCTGAGTACGAGACAGTTCTCTTCATCAGCAGCAAGGAAGGCTTGAATTCGGGGAAATGCATCGCGAAGCAGGAAACCGGCGCGAACGGTAGTGCAGTTACCAATGCGCAGCCAGATCACTTTCGGCGGGCTTCCACGCAGAACGCTCAGTTCTGAAAAATCGGAATCCTTGGTGACAATGGCGTAGCCGTTCTCTCCGGCATAATCCCAGACCTTATCGTCGGAGGCATTGACCAGACCACATTCTTCCACGTGCGCGGAGCCGGGGTAGAGATCCACTATCGACGCAATCAAGCGCGGAGAGAGGTTTTCGTCCATCAGGAGTTTCAAGCGGATAGAATCTCGAATTTGCGTTCGCGGTCGGCGGCAAAGGCCAGACAGGCGCGAATGTCCGATTCGCGCAAAAGAGGAAAGTCGGCGAGAATCTCAGCCTCGGTCATGCCGGAGGCCAGATATTCGAGCACATCGTAGACAGTGATTCGCAAGCCGCGAATGCAGGGCTTGCCGCTCCGCTTGCCGGGTTCAATCGTGATGATGCCCGTGTAGTCCATGCACTTTCAGGATAGGACAAACGCCTCTTGGACGCAATCTGATTTCTCTTCGCGCTGGCCCTACAGGACGGCGGGGCGGATGGGGGACGCTGACCCAGGGTTTCGTCCGCCAAGGCGGACTTCACCCTGGGCTATTCTCGCGTTCTCCCTGCCGGGAGAAGGTAAAGACCCGGCGGCCGGGGTGGGGTTCGTGGTTTCCCAGGTCCCAAAAGCGGGACCTGAGGCATTCAAATTCAAGATGGGGCCATCCCGCCCACATCCTACTGAACTAACGGTTGGCCATACGCAATCGCCTTGGCAATGACCACGGCCAAGAACATATATGCGCCCACGAAAGATGCAAACGCTCCGAAGCCTAACCCAAACATTATAGAGGAGGTAATAGCATTAAAGTTGGCTGGATTATAAAGCGATTCCTCATAGCAGTAGGACATCCATGCAATGAAAGATACGCCCCACAATACTGCGAATCCAAGCAGGATGAAGGAAAACGCGAACATCGGTTGTTTGCTCAGGTGTGATGGTATAAAGATGATCGAAGCAGATGAAAGCGTGATCATGATTTCTGCTGTCTTTGTGTATTGCTGCATTCTTGGTACGAAGTCTACTAACTCTGTTCCAATCGAGTATCTTGGTTTTGATTTTGGCCAATCTGGATTTACCTTCCATTCTCGAGGTGACAGCACAATATCCTGCTTGCGCTCTGTAAACCAGGAAAAGAGACCCAAAAGGATTGGTGCTGCCAAGCCAAATGCCACACCTATATACATCCACATGACTGCTCCTTTCCCAATGCATCGATCCTAGCACTCGTGCGATCACGAAGTAATAGCCAATCGACCTGATTTGGCTGGTTTTTCCTCAGCTGGCCGGGAATTCAGCCGTCGATGGGCCGGGTGCGGGCGGGCTATTCCTTGAGGAAATCGTTCCAGGAGTCCTTCTTTTCCTGCTCCGTTGGTTCCGGAGCGAACACGTCGCTCGCCTTATGCCACTGCCCGTGTTGTTCGGGGCCGCTATCCATCAGGGCGACCTGGTAGGCTCCTGGGCCACCGTCGCCTTTGGCTCGGGAGAGAACGGTGGCCTCGTAGGCGATCCCTTTCTCTGTAATGACCACTACCTTTTGACCGATCTCAAACATGACACGTTCCTCCGTTCGTTGACCCCGTAGGCAGTCTAACCCATTTTTCCTCAGATGGGCGGGATTTCAACCGGCTTTCGGGGCGGATTGCGGGGACGGGTGAAGGCTAGAATCAAGGCTGGAATCCGGACTGGAATTTGGGGTGGCCATGGCTGAATTCACGCATTTGCATCTGCATACCGAGTACTCGCTGCTGGACGGGGCCTGCGACGTTTATAAGCTCGTGGACCGCGTGGCGGCGCTGGGCCAAAAATCTGTCGCCATGACCGACCACGGGAATATTTATGGGGCGGTGCACTTCTTCGAGGCGGCGAAGGAGAAGGGGATCAAGCCGATTCTGGGCTGCGAGCTTTATATCAGCAAAAACGAGGACCACCGGACGCCGGGCGAGGGGGACGACAACAATCACCTGCTGGTGCTGGCCCAGAACGAGGCAGGATACAGGAACCTGATCCGGATTACGTCGGAGGCTTCGCTTAACGGCTTCTATAGAAAACCCAGGGTGAGCAAGCGGTATCTGGCGGAACATGCCGAGGGGCTGATCGGGTTTTCAGGCTGCCTGAGCGGGGAGCTGTGCGAGGAGCTGGTCGCGGGGAACTACGAGAAGGCGCGCGGCGTGGCCGAGCAGTATGAGGATATTTTCGGCAAGGGCAACTTCTATCTGGAGATTCAGGACCAGGGCCTCGAGCAGGAGAAGAAGATTCATGAGGCGCTGTTCCGGCTGGAAAAGGAACTGAGTATTCCGCTGGTGGCCACCAACGACTCGCACTACCTGTGCGGGGAGGACTCGCACGCGCACGACGTGATGCTGTGTGTGCAGACGGGCGCGAAGATCCACGATCGTGAGCGCTTCCGGTTTGACAGCGACCAGTTTTTTGTCAAGAGCGCCGAGGAGATGGAGCGGCTGTTCAAAGACTCGCCGGCGGTGCTGCAACGCACGATGGAGATTGCGGAGCGGTGCGAGCTGAAGCTGCACGCGGTGGACAATCCGTTTCCGGTGTTCGCCGTGCCGGAAGGGTACACCACTGACAGCTACTTCGAGCAGGTGTGCCGGGAGGGGTACAGGAAGCGCCTGGAGACGGCGGTGCGGCACCTGGAGGCGCGGGGCTCGCTGCGCTCGCCGGTCCATAAATATGATGCGCGCCTGGAGCATGAGATTGCGATCATCAAGCAGATGAACTACGCGAGCTACTTCCTGATTGTGTGGGACTTCATCAAGCATGCGCGGGACATGGGGATTCCGGTGGGGCCGGGGCGGGGATCGGCAGCCGGCTCGCTGGTGGCGTATGCGATGGAAATTACCAATATCGATCCGCTGCAGAATGTGCTGCTCTTCGAGCGCTTTCTGAATCCGGAGCGGAAGCAGATGCCGGATATCGACGTGGACTTCTGCATGAACCGGCGCGGCGAGGTGATCGACTACGTGACGCGGAAGTATGGGCGCGAGCAGGTGGCGCAGATCATCACCTTCAACACCATGGCGGCCAAGGCATCCATCAAGGATTGCGGCCGTGCGTTGGACATGCCGTACGGCGACGTGGACCGCATTGCCAAGCTGGTGCCTGCCACGCTGGGCATGACGCTGGACAAGGCGCTGGAGGAGGTTGCGGAGCTGAGGAGGGTCTACGACAACGACCAGGCGATCCGGGAGCTGATCGACACGGCGAAGAAGCTGGAGGGTCTGGTGCGTGGATCGGGGGTGCACGCGTCGGCGGTGGTGATTGCGCCGCGGCCGCTCACCGAGCTGGTGCCGTTGGCGAAGACCAAGAACGACGAAATCGTGACCGCCTACGACATGAAGGCTGTCGAGAAGATGGGCCTGCTGAAGATGGACTTCCTGGGGCTGACGACGCTGACGGTGATCGACGATTGCCTGAAGCTGATCGAGAAGAGCCGCGGGGAGAAGGTGGACATCGAGATGATTCCGCTGAACGACGAGGAGACGTTCAGGCGCGTGTTTCACTCGGCGCTGACCTCGGGAGTGTTTCAGTTCGAGTCGGGCGGGATGCGGGACGTGCTGCGGCGGTACAAGCCGGACCGGGTGGAGGATTTGACGGCGCTGAATGCGCTGTACCGGCCGGGACCGATGAGCATGATCGACGACTTCATCGATCGCAAGTGGGGACGGCGCAAGGTGGAGTACATGCTGCCGGAGATCGAGGAGATTCTGAAAGAGACGCTGGGGGTGATCGTCTACCAGGAGCAGGTGATGCAGATCGCCAACGTGGTGGCGAGCTACTCGCTGGGCGAGGCGGATCTGCTGCGGCGGGCGATGGGCAAAAAGGATCCGAAGGAGATGGCCAGGCAGCGGAAACGCTTTATGAGCGGGGCCGCGGCGCTGGGACATCCGAAATACACGGCGGGCGAGATTTTCGATCACATGGAGAAGTTTGCCGGGTACGGATTCAATAAGTCGCACTCGGCGGCCTATGCACTGCTGGCTTACCAGACGGCTTACTTGAAAACGCATTATCCGGTGGAGTTCATGGCGGCGCTGCTGACCTCGGAGACTTCAAAGCCGGAAAACGTGGTCAAGTACATCGGCGAGTGCCGGGAGATTGGCATCCGCGTGGAGCCGCCGGATGTGCAGGTTTCAGGAGCGCAGTTCACGCCGCATGGCGAGGCTATCCGGTTTGGCCTGGCGGCGGTGAAGAACGTGGGCGGGAACGCGATCGAGTCGATTTTGAAGGCGCGCGTGGAGGCGGGCGGGCGCTTCAAGAGTTTGTGGGAGTTTTGCGAGAAGGTCGATCTGCGCGTGATGAACAAGCGTGTGCTCGAGTCGCTGATTAAGGCGGGGGCGCTGGACTCGATGGGTTCGCGGGCGTCGATGATGAAGGCGGTGGACAAGGCGATGGAACGGGCGCAGAAGGCGCAGAGGGACGCGGCGCAGGGACAGAGCGGGCTGTTTGGGCTGTTCAACGAAGCGCCGGCGCCGGGTCGCGATGTGGATGACTTGCCGCGCGTGGCGGACTGGGAGGAAAGCGAGCGGCTGGCCAATGAAAAAGAGGTGCTGGGGTTCTTTGTCTCCGGGCATCCGCTGGATAAGTACGCGGAAAAGCTGCGCAATCTGACGGGAGTGATTTCGGTGGCGGAGGCGCTGGAACGCAAGCCGCCGGAGAAGCGTTGGGGCACTCAGGCCGACCCGGCGGACGAGATTCAAGTGGCTGGAATGATCCTTGGGCTGCGTGTGCAGAAGAGCAAGCGGGACCAAAAGCTTTACGCGCAGGCCGCGCTCGAAGACGCGACGGGTAAGATCGAGCTGATTTGCTTTCCGCGGGATTATGAGCGGCTTTCCGGACAGTTGAAGATTGAGGCGCCGGTGCTGGTGCGCGGCGTTCTGATGGGCGATGAGGATACCGCGCAGAAGATAGCGGTCAGCTTGATCCAGGCGCTCGAAGAGGTGCAGGTGAAGCTGCCGTCGGGGGTGCGGATCAGGATTAACCTGGACCGAGCGACGGAAGAGATCTTTGCCGGGCTGAAGCGCGCGGCGGACGGCGCGCCGGGGCCGGGCAAGGTGATGCTGCATCTGGAGAAGAAGGGCGAGTACGCGGTCATCCTGGAGCCGGAGGCGATGAGTGTGGCGGCGGATCGCGGCTGGGTGGAACGGGTCGAGGAGTTAGTGGGCAAGGGAGCGGTGCAGGCGCTGGGATAGATTGAGTTATACACAGCGCCTGGGTTCGAGCGAGAGGTCGCGCGCGGAGACTTGCCGGCCGGCCAAAGCGCCTGACTCTCCGTCAAAATTCCCGCGGAACATTCTTCTGCAGTTACACCACCCGCGCCACTGAAGGAATGCGGCGA
>JBEKZR010000198.1:0-6882 GCA_049509715.1 Occallatibacter sp.
GCCGCCGCAGGAACCACCCCATCCTCGGCCAGCACCGTGAGAACCGCCGACTCCACTTCAAGCCAGTAGCGGTATTTGCTCTCATCCGTCCAGATCCGGCCCATCGCCGGCCGTGTATAGCGTTCGATCACGGGAAACTCCTCCCCAGAGCCGGGTTTTGCGGCCCTGCTCCAACTCTAATTGTACGAGGAACGCCTTCAGGGGCGCGGAATCCCCAAACGCTCGTGCAGCTCATCCACAAGCAGCCCTCGGCCCGGTTTGTAGGGCTGAAACCACTCCCCGTCGATCACCAGTTGCGGAACGGCTCGCTTGCCCACGCGGCGCACCAGCTCGGCAGAAGCCTCCCGGTCGCGGTCCACGTCGATCTCGGTGTACTCGATGCCGTGGGAGTCGAGAAACTTCCTGGCCACCCGGCAGTCCGGACACCAGCGAGTGGCATACATTTGCACTTTCATGCGGTCATTTTACTCGGGTTCCCGCTGATCCCATTCGTTTTCAGGCAAACAAAGACAGTTCATTCCTGACAAAGAATCTCAATGCCATCGACGATTATTGATCCCGGTGAACAGTCTTTGATTTGGCCGTTATCACTTTTGGAAACCAATAGGTGGTGGTCATCCAACCAGCGAAATGCAGGAACTTTTGTTATATCGGAACATTGCCGCTGAACGACCTCATGTGTATAGACCTCGCTCGCGATTGGGCTATAACGATCGCGAACAAAAATATGCGCGTTAGCGGCGCAATTCTCATCCCAAATAACACCAGTCCAAAGGGCTACTGCAATGTGTCTCCCGTCTGGAGAAACGACAGAGGGGCGTCTCACGGTCATTTTCATCAGCCAAAATCCGTCGATCAATAAAAATATGCCTGAGATGACAAAAAGCAGAATAGCGCCTGAACAGAGAATAAGGCGCAGCCATTTTCGATGTATCCGACGTGATAAGAAAAACAGCGGAATTACGATAAGCGGCGCCGTAAAGTAACCGAGATTATTCCAAATCTCCGAAATATCCATGAGCAAATTGTTCCTTCAGTGAATATGAACCATTCTACCGCCGTTCGCGAAAGAAACTCCGCAGCAACTCCGCCGACTCATCGGCAGCAATCCCTTGCTCCACCTGCATCTGGTGGTTGAGCTGAGGATGGTTGAGCACCGCCAGCACCGATCCCGCCGCGCCTGCCTTGGGATCGGCAGCCGCAAAAACCAGGCGGTCGAGCCGGGCATGAATCATCGCTCCGGCGCACATGGCGCACGGCTCCAGCGTCACATACAGCGTGCAGCCCGGCAGCCGGTAGTTGCCCAGCGCCGCGGCTGCCGCCCGCAAGGCCACAATCTCCGCGTGCGCCGTGGGGTCCAGGTCGCGCAGCACGCGATTCTGCCCCCGCGCCACAATCTCGCGTCCAGGCGCCCCCTCACGCACCACCACCGCGCCAATCGGCGTCTCGCCGGTCTCCGCGGCCAGGCGGGCCTCGGCGAGAGCGGCTTGCATGGCTTCCTGGTCGTCGATCATGGATTCGATGTTAGCGCCGCCGGCTGCTGTTGGGTCATGCAGTGCAGCGCGCCCAGCCCCCAGACCAGGTCTACGCTATGGATGCCGATGACTTCGCGGCCCGGAAAAGCCTCGGCGAGAATGTTCAGTGCCACCCGGTCGTTCGGATCATGGAAGGTGGGAACAAGCACCAGATCATTCGCGATATAGAAGTTGGCGTAACTGGCCGGCAGCCTCTGCCCCCTGAAAACCACCGGCCGCGGCAGCGGAAGTTCCACCACCGTGAACTGCTTCCCGTCCAGGGTGCGGGCAGCTCTCAGCCGCTCCAGATTCTCGGCCAGTGGCTCGTGGTTCGGGTCGCCTTTATTCGGCTCAACGGCGGTCACGATGGTCGTGGGCGCGACGAAGCGGGCAATGTCGTCGATGTGGCCGTGGGTGTCGTCTCCGGCAATTCCGCGGCCCAGCCAAATCACCTGTTCGATCCCCAGAAAATCGTGAAACGCCTGCTCCAGTTTTTCGCGTCCCACGCCCGGATTGCGCTCCTGCGCCTGGCTCAGCAAGCACTCCTCGGTGGTGAGCAGAATGCCAGTACCGTTCACGTCAATGGAGCCGCCTTCGAGCACCAGGTGCTTCGTACCGTTCTCGTTTTGAATCGATGGTTCCCAACAGGGCAGGCCAAGCAGTTCCGCCACGCGCCCCGGCACTTGGTCATCGAGCTGCCAATCGTCATACTTGGCCCAGGCGTTGAAGCGCCAGTTGGTAAGGCCTATCCGGCCTTCCGCGTTTCGGACGAAGATTGGACCTGAATCGCGTGTCCATCCACGGTTGGTAGGCCACAGGTGAAAGCTCACCCGGTCGAGATTCGCCCCAGCCCGCTCCAAAATGCGCTGCGCGCGGCGTTCGGCCCCGGAGTCCTCGACCAGAAGATGCACGAATTCATGCGCGGCCAGCAGACGCACAATCTCCGCGTAGACCCAGGGGATGGCCTGAAACTTGCCCGGCCAGTCCTCGGGATTGTGCGGCCACGCCAGCCAGGTAGCCTCATGCGGCTCCCACTCGGCGGGCATACGGTAGCCCAGCTCGCTCGCCGTTGCTGCGGACGGCAAAGAAGCGGGCCGAAAAGAACCCGTCCCAGAAGAACCTGCAAAAGTCACTTCGGATCTCCGTCCTGCGTCCACGCATTCACCGGATCGAGAAAGCGGCTGGTAATGCCTCCATAGGCGTCGATGCGGCGGTCGCGAAGGAAGGGCCAGTTGCGGCGTGTCTCTTCAATCAGCCCCAGGTCGATCTCGCCCAGCAGAATCTCTTCCGCATCGTGCGAGGCCCTTGCGATCACACGCCCAAAGGGGTCGGCCAGAAAGCTGCCGCCCCAAAACTCCAGCCCCGGCCCCGCCGCGTAATTGCCCAAAACATCGCCATGCTCGGAACCCACGCGGTTCACCCCGGCCACATACACGCCGTTGGCGATGGCGTGTGCCCGCTGAATGGTCTGCCAGGCCTCATACTGCGCCGTCCCAAATTCGGCCTTCTCCGCCGGGTGCCAGCCGATGGCGGTGGGATAGAAGAGCACTTCGGCGCCTTGCAAAGCGGTCAGCCGCGCGGCTTCCGGGTACCATTGATCCCAGCAGACCAGAGTGCCCACGCGGCCGAAGCCCAAGTCCACGGCCTGAAAACCTAAATCCCCGGGCGTGAAGTAGTACTTTTCGTGGTAGAGCGGATCGTCCGGAATGTGCATTTTGCGGTACACGCCGGCCACGGCCCCATCGGTGTTCAAGGTGACGGCGGTGTTGTGGTAAAGCCCCGGAGCGCGGCGCTCGAACAGCGAGGCAATAATCGCGACCCGCGCGTTGCGCGCAATCTCGGCCAGTCGCGTTGTGGACGGGCCCGGGATCTCCTCCGAAAGGTCAAAGAGCGTAAGCTCCTCGCGCTGGCAGAAGTACTGCGTGCGAAAAAGCTCCGGCAGGCAGACGACATTGGCGCCCAGCCGCGCGGCCTCTTCAATATGCCGCGCCGCCGACGCAAAGTTGGCCTCCGGGTCCGCGCCCATCCGCATCTGCACCAGGCCTACGTTGTATTTGCGTGCATTCGCCATCATTCGCCGGCCAATCCCCCCACGTAATCCTTTAGCTGGATGCAGCAAGGCCAATCTCACTCAGGCGAGATTGGCCTCCAAAACGCTGCCCAACGCAGTTGCTACTCTTCCAGAATCAGCACCGCCGCTGCAATTGTCGTCGTCCACAGCCCACGCTTGTCGCCCACGGCCGACTGGGTGATGTTGCTGGTGCGCACAATCTTGTTGGAGATGCGGTAAATCTCCTTCTTCTCATCCCAGCTCTTATCCGGATCGAAGTCCACGTCCAGGGTGGTGGCCAGCATTTCCGCGGCCAGTTCCTCGGCGTACTCCCCGGCCTGGTCCTCGGTTTCGCCAAAGCTGTGGTGCTCACTTAGGTAGCCGTAAGCGTCGCGGTCCGCTGGGATGGCCACGCCGATGCTAGACACAATCAGCCGGTGCGGCTCGCGCGTCGAATTCTCCGCGATCACTGAAAAAACCACCTCGCCGTCTCGCAGATATTTGAGCCCTTCCTTGCGCGGAATCACCTTGCACTGCGGCGGAAAAATCGAAGACACTCGCACCAGATTCTGCGAGGCGATCCCGGCATCCCGAAGCGCCAACTCAAAGGAAGTCAAACGCTCCTTATGTTTGCCTACGCCCTTGGTGAAGAAAATCCTCTTCGGGACCATGCTTTTTCCCACTTTCTATGTACCCTCCGTGAGTCTGAAAATTGGCGATGCCGTACAACGTTCCCGCATGAGTCTATCGCATCCAGGCGGGTGGGAACAGAGTCCAGGGCGATTTGATCTCGAATTTTCGCCATTCAGCTCCGCCCGCCACAGAATCCCGGCAACCCCGGCCGGCAATCTATGCCTCCTTGGCCCCCTTCCCGCGCGCCATTTCGGCATGCAGCCCTTTAAGCCAGACGCCTTCCAAGACCCCAAAGACCAGCTCCCGCCGCCAGCCATTGCCACCCCCATTTGCAGGTGGTAGCCTCATCCTTGACCACGCAAGGAAAAGGACCGCTGAAATCCATGCAAACCACCTACAACGGTCTGGCGCTTCCCAAAGACGGCCAGCCCATCGAATACGCCAACGGCCAATTTGAAGTCCCCGACAATCCTATCATTCCCTTCATTGAAGGCGACGGCACCGGCCGCGACATCTGGAAGGCCTCGCAGCGCGTCTTCGACGCCGCCGTCGAAAAAGCCTACGGGGGCAAGCGCTCGATCAAATGGTTTGAAATATTCGCCGGCGAAAAGGCCTACCGCAAGTTCAACACCTGGCTGCCCGACGACTCCGTGGCCGCCGCCCGCGACCTGCGCATCACCATCAAGGGCCCGCTTACCACGCCCATCGGCGGCGGCATCCGTTCGCTCAACGTGGCCCTGCGCCAGATTCTCGATCTCTACGCCTGCGTGCGCCCGGTCAAGTACTACCAGGGCGTGCCCAGCCCCGTGAAGAACCCTGAGAAGCTCGATATCGTCATCTTCCGCGAGAACACCGAGGACGTCTACGCTGGCATCGAGTTCAAAGAAGGCAGCGAAGACGCCGCCCGTCTCATCGACTTCATCAACAATGACCTCCTTGTCTATGCAAAGAAAAAAATCCGCGCCGACTCCGGCGTCGGCATCAAGCCCATCTCCATCTTCGGCACCAAACGCCTGGTCCGCTTCGCCATCCGCGCCGCCCTCGATGCCCGCCGCAAGACCGTCACCCTGGTCCACAAAGGCAACATCCAGAAGTTCACTGAGGGCGCCTTCCGCGAGTGGGGCTATGAAGTCGCCGTCGAGGAGTTCCGCGACCAGATCGTCACCGAACGCGAAAGCTGGATTCTCGCCAACGTCGACGCCAAACCAGGCCTCACCATCAAGGAAAACGCCGCCCTCATAGAGCCCGGCATCGAATTCGGCTCTCCGGGCTTTCGTCAGGCCGTCTACGCAGAGGTCAAGGCAGTGCTGGACTCTATCGGCCAGTCTCACGGCAACGGCGTCTGGAAGAGCAAGCTGCTCATCAACGACCGCATCGCCGACTCCATCTTCCAGCAGATCATCATCCGCCCCTCCGACTACAGCGTGCTGGCCACCACCAACCTCAACGGCGACTACATCTCCGATGCCGCCGCGGCCCAGGTCGGCGGCCTGGGCATCGCCCCCGGCGCCAACATCGGCGACGGCTACGCCGTCTTTGAAGCCACCCACGGCACCGCGCCCAAATATGCCGATAAGGACGTCATCAATCCCGGATCGCTCATCCTCTCCGGCGTCATGCTGCTGGACTTCATCGGCTGGAAGGAAGCCGCCGACCTCATCGAGCAAGCGCTCGAAAAGACCATTCTGCAGCAGTTTGTCACTTACGACTTCGAGCGCCTGACCGCCGGCGCCACCAAGGTCGGCACCAGCGAGTTTGCCGCCCGCATCATCGGCAATATGGGTGAAAGCGGGAATTCGGAAGATTGAATCCCCTGGGAGAAAATGAAATGCGTAAAAAAGTAAGCATAGTGGGCGCCGGCAACGTAGGCGCCACGGCCGCGCACTGGATCGCGGCCAAGGAACTGGCCGATGTGGTGCTGATCGACGTGGTCGAAGGCATCCCGCAAGGCAAGGCGCTCGACCTGCTCCAGGCCATGCCCATCGAAAAGCGCGACGTCAACCTGACCGGCTCCAACGACTACGCGGCCACCGCCAACTCCGACATTGTGGTCATTACCGCCGGCATCCCCCGCAAGCCTGGCATGAGCCGCGACGACCTGCTGCACACCAACTTCAAAATCATCTCCGACGTGGTGGCGAAGGTCGTCGCGCAGTCGCCCGAGTCCATCCTCATCGTCGTCTCCAACCCGCTGGACGCCATGGCCCAGGCCGCCTATCGCCAGTCCGGCTTCAACCGGGAGCGCGTCATCGGCATGGCCGGCATTCTCGACTCGGCCCGCTTCCGCGCCTTCATCGCCGCCGAGTTGAACGTGAGCGTAGAAAACGTCACCGCCTTCGTCCTCGGCGGCCACGGCGACACCATGGTCCCGCTCCCCCGCTACTCCACCGTCGCCGGCATTCCCATCACCGAACTCATCGCCCCCGACCGCCTGGAAGCCATCGTCCAGCGCACCCGCGACGGCGGCGCAGAGATCGTCAAGCACCTCAAGACCGGCAGCGCCTACTACGCTCCTTCTGCCGCGGCCACTGAAATGGTCGAGGCCATCCTCAAGGACAAGAAGAAAATCCTTCCCTGCGCCGCGTACCTGCAGGGCGAATACGGCATCGAGGGCTACTTCATCGGCGTTCCCTGCAAGCTCGGCGCCGCCGGCCTCGAAAAGATCATCGAGATCAAGCTGACTCC
>JBEKZR010000199.1:0-6870 GCA_049509715.1 Occallatibacter sp.
CGGTGGTTATTTCCGCGGCCACTTCGCGGGGAATGCCTTCCAGCACGATTGCGCCCGCGCCGGCCTGGGCAAGCGCGAGGACATCGGCCTTAAGCTCGAGGACGGTTTCAGCGGTGCGGGCCTGGACGCGGTAGCCGCCCATGCGGTGAATGCTCTGCGGGGTGAGGCCCAGATGGGCAACCACGGGAATTTCAGCTTCAGTGAGTGCGCGGACCAATTCGATGCGCGGCCCTTCGATCTTGACCGCCTCGGCGCCGGCCTCCTTGACGAAGCGAATGGCGTTGGCGAGAGCCTCGGCGACCGGGCCGTGATAGCTGCCAAAGGGCATGTCGGCCACCAGCAGCGCGCGGCGCACGGCGCGGCGGACAGCGCGGGTGTGGTGGAGCATCTCGTCCACGGTGACGGCAAGGGTGTTTTCGTGACCCAGAACCACCATGGCCAGCGAGTCGCCGACCAGGATAAGGTCGATGCCGGCCTCGTCCGCCAGGCGGGAGCTGGAGTAATCGTAGGCGGTGAGGGCGGAGATGGGCTTGCCCTGGCGCTTCATCTCGACAAGCGCCGGCATGGTGACTTTTGTGATGGAGATGCCCGGTGGCGAGGGATTCACATCGCCGGGAAAACTGGTGAGGCTCATGCAAGTCTCCAGTGCCGCTCCGTAGACTCAGGATGCGACCCGAACAAGGCGAGTATACGCCCGGAGGGCGGTGCTGAGTGCAAGGGAGACTCGGAGGCGTGCGATTTTCTGCTGCAAGGCTGGGAGCGGGATTGGGGAAGCTTGCCACTTTGAGTCTTGGCCGGCCAAAGACGCCAGGAACCACTCAGCGCATGAAATGGCCTGTTTCTATCAACTGGCGCCCAACTTCCGGATAGCCCTTGATCCGTTCCTCTACTGCTTCACCAGTTCGACGCGGCGGTTTTTCGCGCGCCCATCCTCGCTATCATTCGACGCCACAGGGGAGTAGGGGCCGCAACCGAAGGCCTTTAGCCTGGCGGCGGGAACCGCGTATTTCGTCGTGAGCGCAGCGAGCACAGCCTCTGCGCGCCGGCGCGAAAGGTCCATGTTCATGTCGAGCGCGCCCTGGTTGTCGGTGTGCCCCACAACATAAAGTCTCAGCTGGGGGTGGCCTTGAAGCAGCTTGGCGATCTCTTTCAGCGTCGCGTCAGACTCGGGTTTGACATCGGCTTTGCCGGTGTCGAAGTAGATCCCATAAACCGAAGCATGGCCGGTGCGATTGATGTCGTTGGCCAGCGATGCGGCGTTCACCGTGATCAGGTCCGACTCCATAGGCTTCACTTCGATGATGTAAAGCTCGGCATCGGTTCGGGAATCCGGGCCCTGATCATCGACCAACAAGCTCACATAAACGTCGCCCTCCGGCCGCGGGAGCTTCGCCGAAATATAGTGAATCCCGTGCTCGGGCCCCCAGTAATCGAGGCTATCGCCGCTGTTGGCATACGCATTTGCAACCGTGCTCCCGCAACCTTGCGGGCCGCACGTAAAGAGCGTCTCAAATCCAGCCTTCTTGAGCGCGCCTTGATAGTTGCGAAAGACCTCCAGCACCGTGCGTCCCGCAGGCGCCACGTAAACGATGCGGGTGATCTTCCCTTCCAGAGGCTGGTTCTTGGTAATCTTGTTCTCCTCCTCGACCGGACCCAGCGGAAGGCTGAACTCATCGAACTCTTTGGTCAGATACTTCGCGATATACGAGCCGGGATACCGCGAAATCAAGGGATGGTCTTTGCTTCCCTCCATGTCCTGGTCTTGTGCTGCCGCGAAGGGCGCCGATAGGCCAATTAATAAACCGGCTACGAATACTGTGCGAATGAAGGTTGTCATGCGTTCCTCCTGGCCGGAGCTTTCATGTTGCTTTTCCGGCTACAGGGCAATATAGCACCGGCTGCCGCTGCTCGCGGTTTATTATGCATCTTCTCCAAGGCAAAGCCCGGGCGTGCTCGCCACGGCTATTGCCGGGACCAAGAACCCCATATCGAAGCCATTTCACGATCACCTCTCCGTCTATGCCCCTCCGTCGTCAACATTGGTTCTGCTTGCGGTCCAACGGTCCCGCACCGCAAACTGGAAGGCAGAATGCTTTCTCCTTTGGCTACGGGGATTTACGCTGGGATCGGCGCGGCGAGTGCGCTGGGGCTGGCAGCGGGCGGCTGCGCCTATGCGGCGATGTGGCCAGGTTCGCAGCTTTTTGGCCGGGCGCTGATTGCGCCCGAGCGCCCCGGCGAGCTGGCGCTTACCTTCGACGACGGCCCCAACCAGGCGTGGACGCCCCACCTGCTGGATATTCTGGCTGGCCACGATGTGCGGGCGACGTTTTTTCTGCTGGGCAGCCATGCACAGGCAGAGCCGGAGCTGGTGCGGCGGATCGTTTCGGCCGGACACCTGATCGGAAACCACTCCTGGAGCCATCCCAACCTGGCGCTCACCGCAGCCGGCCGCGTGAAGGAGGAACTCGCCCGAACCAGCCAAACGCTTGAGCAGATTGTGGGCGCGCCGGTGAAGTATTTTCGTCCGCCTTATGGGGCGCGAAGGCCCATCGTGTTGCGCCTGGCAAGGTCGTTGGGGATGGTTCCAGTGCTGTGGAACGCGATGACCTCGGACTGGAAGGAGCCTTCAGCGGAGAGGATTGTCGCGCGGCTCGCGAGCAAGATCGACCGGCTGGAGAGGCGGGGCCGGGCAGCCAACATCGTGCTCCACGACGGCGGCCATCGGGAGATGGCTGCGGATCGGGGGCCGTCCGTGGCGGCGGCCGGGTTGATGGTTGCGCGCTACAAGGAAACGCATCGGTTTGTGACGCTGGAAGCGTGGGCGGCTGCGGTGCGGCCAGCCTGACGGCCACTTCTTTCAACTCTATGTCGATTTGATGGAAGACTGATATTCGGCGATCACCTCGATTGGACCCGAAATATGGCGATTGAACTCCTCCAGCTCCTGAGCGGGAATCCAAAGCTCCTGATGGGTCTTCGAACCGACGGTCTGGACCTGGAACTTAGTTAGATATTCGGATTCAACTTCAAACTTCACGACGAACCCTGTCTCACCATCGCGAGTATTCCAGTTGCGTGCAATCGCTGTCGCGTAGTCCTGATTGAGCACGGGATAGAAAATCGGTTGTTCCGGGAGCCGCGCCGGGAACGCGCGCCAGCCGCTTGCGCGGATCAGCAGAAGCTCCTGTGTACCGACGGGACGATAGAGAGTCGTCGTTTCACTCTTGGCGGGCAACACTGGGAACTCCTCGTACGCTCAGTAGAGATCCTTAAAAGCCGATCTTGCGGCCTCAATGGTGGCAGCCACTTCGGCTTCGCCGTGGGCGGTGCTGAGGAACGCGGCTTCGAATTGCGAGGGGGGAAGCCAGACGCCGGCATCGAGCATTGCGTGGTGGAAGCGGCCAAAGGCGGCAGTGTCGGACTTGGCGGCTTCGGCGTAGTTGGTGACGGGGCCGGGGGTAAAGAACCAGGTCCACATGGAGCCAACGCGGTTGAGGGTGAGGGGAAGGCCGGCCTGGGCGGCTTGGGCGGCGACGCCCTCGGCAACGGCTTTGGCAGTGGCTTCGAGCTGGGGATAGACCTGGGCGGCGTGTTCCTGTAAATAGCTGAGGGTAGCGATGCCGGCGGCCATGGCCAGCGGATTGCCACTGAGGGTTCCGGCCTGATAGACGGGGCCGAGGGGGGCGAGCAGGTCCATGAGGGCGCGCTTGCCGCCGAAGACGCCGACGGGCAGGCCTCCGCCGACGATCTTGCCCAGCGTGACCAGATCGGCGTCCAGGCCGTAGAGTTGGAGCGCGCCGCCGAGGGCGATGCGGAAGCCGGTCATGACCTCATCGACGATCAGCAAGGCTCCTTCGCGGGCGGTGATGTCGCGCAGACCGGCCAGATAGCCGGGTAGGGGTGGAATGCAGCCGGCGTTGCCGACAACCGGCTCGATGATGACCGCGGCGATGGCGCCCGGATGAGCGGCGAAGGCGGCTTCGACTGCGGCGAGATCGTTGTAGGGCAGGGCCCGAGTCAGCCAGGCAACCAGCGCCGGCACACCAGCCGAGCCGGGAATGCCAAACGTCGCGACGCCGGAGCCGGCTTTGACCAGGAGGCTGTCGGCATGGCCGTGGTAGCAGCCCTCGAACTTGACGATGATCTTGCGGCCGGTGGCGGCGCGGGCCAGGCGAATGGCCGACATGGCAGCCTCGGTGCCGGAGCTGACAAAGCGCAGCTTCTCAATGGCCGGAAAGCAAGCTATGACGCGCTCGGCGAGGTCGCCTTCAGCGGCTGTGGAGGCGCCGAAGCTGGCGGAGTTGCGCGCGGCACGCTCGATGGCCTCGACGACCGGCGGAAAGGCGTGGCCGAGAATCATAGGGCCCCAGGAGCCGAAGTAGTCGATATAGCGGTTGCCGTCAGCGTCGGTGAGCCAGGCGCCCTGAGCTCGCTCGACAAACGGCGGCGCGCCGCCCACCGCTCGAAAGGCCCGCACCGGCGAGTTGACGCCGCCGGGGAAGAAGCGTTCTGCGCGCAGTTGCAGGGCCTGGGAACGGGTGCGGACGGGGGCGTGGATTTTGGAACTCATGGTGGGTTCAGTATAGAGGGCGGAAGACTTGGGCACCGGCCGAAATGAATCTGCCGGCTCCGCGCAGGCATCCCCTTGAGTGTGAGCGAATTGGATGGGATCGGCGACCACCTGCTGGTCATCTTCGATGGCCACTGTGGGCTGTGCAACCGCGCAGTGCGGTGGTTGCTGAGACGCGACCGGCGGGACCGGCTGCGCTTTGCGGCCTCAGAGTCGCCGAGTGTGGCCGGGCTGCTGGCGCGGCAAAGCATTGATGTGCCGGATTCAGAATTGGGCCCCGGCACGATTCTGGTTGTGAGCGATCCAGGGGGGCCGGCAGAGCGAATGCTAGGCCGCTCGGATGCGGTTCTGGCTCTGCTGGCCGAGCTGCCGCGGCCCTGGCCGGCCGTGGGCGTTGCGTTGGGCTGGATTCCACGGCCGGTGTGCGACTTGGGCTACCGGCTTATCGCGCGTTGGCGGTACTGCATCTGGGGGCGGCTCGAGATTTGTCCGGCGCCTACGGCCGAGGAGCGGGCGCGGTTTCTCTAGCGTTCCCGATTCATTCGCAGGAGCGCTGGCGGCGCATCTTGATTCCGGTCATCAGCAACATTCCAATTGCGATGCCGAAGATTCCCCCGCGCAGAAAATCGTCCCAATTCTGCCCCGGCATGGAGGAGGGATGAATGATCTTGGGCCAGATGATGGCAATCGCCAGAAATATCGTTCCGATGGGCAATGTGACGATGGGCTTCTTGCGTTGATTGAGGCACATTGTTGCGAATCTCCTTTCAGGGTTGGTGGATTCGATCAGTCGGTGAGGCCGTACCAGAGCATCATGGCGACCTTGACCGCCGCCATGGCGGAGACGACGGCAAACAGATCCCAGCTCACGACATGCTGGACGATGAGGCGGTATTCGAAGATGCCCGCCGCGACGAGGCAGCCGGCGATTCCGGCCAAGCTGGTGGAACGGCGGCGGTGCTCGAGGAAGCGTTCATCGACGAATTTCCCGAGGATGGGAATTCTGCTGAAGATGGGATGGGTCATTCTTTGTTCTCCAACTGGAAGATTTGATCGGTGGAACAGGCGAAGATCCGTGCAAAGATGAGCGCGAGCTCCAGGCTGGGCACATAGCGGTTGCGTTCGATGGAGTTGATGCTCTGGCGGGAGACTTGAGCGGCTTGCGCCAGTTGCTCCTGCGTCCATCCGCGCGTGGTGCGCAGCTCTTTGACCCGGTTTTTGATGACGCACGTCATGTAAAGTTGGCTTTCCAAAACAGAGTAGCCTGGGGAGCATTCTTTGTCAAGCCGGCTTGTCATTTTTTGCCTGCTTTTTCCGGTCTCGGAAGCGGAAGAGGTGTGGAATGCACTGCCACCTCAGTCAAATCCTGCTAAAATCGACCTTCGGCCAGCAGCGCCAGAAAATCCATCTACAGAAAGCCCGTGCCGTGCCTGACGAATCCCAGCCCCAATCCGTGACCTACGCCGACGCCGGCGTGGACATCCGCAGTGGCAATCGCACCAAGGAACGCATCAAGTACCTGGCGCAGAAGACCTTTAACCGCAATGTTTTAGGCGGGATTGGGGGCTTTGGCGCGATGTTCCGGCTCGACTTGCAGCGCTGGAAGAATCCCATTCTGGTGAGCTCGGCGGATGGAGTGGGCACCAAGCTGAAGGTGGCCTTTGAGCTGGGGCTGCATCAGACGGTGGGCGCGGACCTGGTGAACCACTGCGTGAACGATATTGCCGTGCAGGGCGCGACGCCGCTGTTCTTCCTGGACTACTTTGCCACGGGCAGGCTCGAACCGGAGGTGACGGAGAGCGTGGTGAGCGGGCTGGCCGAGGCCTGCAAGGCCAACGGGTGCGTGCTGATCGGCGGCGAAACGGCGCAGATGCCGGGCTTTTATGCCGGTGGGGAGTACGATCTGGCGGGATTCATCGTGGGCGCGGTGGACCGCGACAAGATGGTGACCGGCGCGGGCATCAAGGCCGGAGACGTGCTCGTCGGGCTGCCCTCGACCGGGCTGCACACGAACGGTTATTCATTAGCGCGCAAGCTGTTCTTTGAGGTGGCGGGATACAAGCCCACGCAATATGTAACCGCGATCAGGGAGAAGGCGGGCGCGGCGCTGATGAAGACGCATCGCAGCTATCTTCACGTGATTCAGAAGCTGGTTACGGCGGGACTGACGAGCGGCATGGCGCACATTACCGGCGGCGGCATTACGGAAAACCTGCCCCGCATCCTGCCCAAGAACGTCACGGCGCAGATCGAGATAGGCTCCTGGCCGGTGCTGCCCATCTTTGAGCACCTGCGCGCTC
>JBEKZR010000002.1:0-30591 GCA_049509715.1 Occallatibacter sp.
GAGTCCGGCATCACCCGCGACCGCATCTATGGCGAGTACGAGTGGGCCGGGCGGCAGTTTCGCCTGGTGGACACCGGCGGCATCGCGCCCGACGATCCCGAGCTGATCCCCACCGAGATATATGCGCAGGCCAAGGTGGCGCTCAAGGAGGCCGACGCGCTGGTGCTGGTGGTGGACGCGCGCACCGAACTGGCCAGCCCGGACTTCGACCTGGTGCGGCTGTTGTTGCGCGGCGGCAAGCCCGTGTTTCTGGCGGTGAATAAGGTGGAGGGCGAGGCGATGGCCGCCGCCGCCGAGAACTTTCGCCAGTTGGGCATACGCAACGTGTATCCCATCAGTTCCGAGCACGGCCTGGGCATCGGCGACCTGCTGGATGCCGTTTCAGGAGCGATCGCACCGGCGACGCCCGCAACGCCGAGGGTTGTGATGGAAGTGGCTGCAAGCGAATTGCATCTCTCAGGGGCTAAAGCCCTCGCCGATATTGATGCAGTTACGGCACGACTGAACTCGTGCCCTGATACACAACAACCTGATTCCGCAACCTGTGAAGCCCCGGACAAGGAACGAATCGAGAAAGACCCGCTGGGCGCGAAGCTGCACCGCACACACGGGGAGTTCGAGCAGCACGAGACCTCGGTGGCTATCATCGGCCGGCCCAACGTGGGCAAGTCCACACTGTTGAATGCGCTGACGGGCACCTCCCGGGCGATTGTCTCGCCCATCCCCGGCACCACGCGCGACGCAGTGGATGAGGTGGTTGAGTTCGAGGGCAGCCAACTGCGCTTTGTGGATACGGCCGGCATTCGCCGCAAGGGCAAGACCCACCTGATGGCTGAGAAGATGAGCGTGGTGATGGCCCGGCGGCATTTAGAGGCGGCGGACGTGGCCCTGCTGGTGATCGACGCCACCGATGGAGTGACGGCCGCGGACGCCACCATCGGCGGCTACGCCCACGAGAGCGGCCGCAGCGTGATCATCGTGGTGAACAAGTGGGACGCTGTGACCACGGGCCGCACCGACGGCAAGCCGGTGACCAAACACCCCAACGACAAGGACCCGTCGTTGGGGACCCCGCCGGCCGACCGCGAAATCTTCGAGAAGCAACTGCGCACGGTGCTCAAATACCTGAACTACGCGCCGGTGATCTTTCTCTCCGCTCTCGAGGGGATGGGCCCCGAACGTAAAGGAATGACCCGTGTGCTCAACGAGGTGAAGGCGGTGGCCGCCGAGCGCCGCAAGCGCGTCTCGACCGGACAGATGAACCGCTTCCTTGAGCGCATCGACTTTCAGCGCGCGCCGGTGCCCATGGCCAAGCGGGTGCGCATCTTCTACATGACGCAGGCCGCTGTGGCGCCGCCCACGTTTGTCCTCTTCACCGACCGCGACGTCAAGCTACACTTCAGCTTCGAGCGCTTTCTCGAAAATCAAATCCGTGAGGCCTTCGGCTTCAAAGGCACGCCGATCTGGTTCAAGGTGAAGGCGCGGAACGCGAAGAAGGACGCATAAGGCCGCAATGGCTCGTCCGCCGGGCAACGCGTGACTCCGGCAGCCATACCGAATGCCGGGTAGTCAGAGACGAGAGCGTGGCAGGGGAGTATAGTAGCAACGATACCGGTTTGAACCGGAGGAGGGAGCCGTCCATGAACTACTTGAATCTTGAATGCCTTCAACGCCTATCTGCGGAAGCCTTTCAGAGCCGCCAGCCGTACCCCTGGGTCAATTTCGAGCACGTGCTGACGCCGGAAGGCTATGAGCGGCTGCGCGAAACCCTGCCATCCGTCGAGGGCTTCGACCGCCAAGTGGGAATCAAGCGCGCCTATGGCCAGGGGCCCCACGACCGCTTTCTGTTGCACTACCATTCCGGACTGGGGATCGCCGAACCCTGGCGCGAGTTTATCGCCGAGTTGCAGGGCCCGGTGTACCAGGAATTTTTGCGCCGGATGCTGGGACCGCGCACCTTCATTCCCACCTTCGAGTGGTACTACGCCTGGGAGGGCTGCGCGGTCTCGCCGCACTGCGACGCGGCCCGCAAACTGGCCACGCACATCTTCTACTTCAACACCGCTGACGACTGGGACTCATCCTGGGGCGGCGAAATCCTGATCCTCGACAGCGAGCGCCGCTTTCCCACCCACTCCGGCCCCAGCTTTGACCAGCTCAAGGTGGCCGCGTCGATCGAGCCGCGGGGAAACGGGAGCCTGCTCTTTGAACGGACCAAGCACTCCTGGCACGGCGTGCGCCCGCTCCGTTGCCCGACAGGCAAGTTGCGCCGACTGTTTCTGATCACTATCAACATTCCCAGCTTCCAGGTGTGGTGGCGCCACTTGCGCGGCAAGGACCCTGATGGATACCGTTTCAAGGGGGAGTGAGGGCAACAGACTGGATCGAGTGGACCGCGCGGCAAAGGCCGTATGGGCCGAGTAGGAGTTCCCGATGACATCGGTTTCCGCGCCTGCCGAGCGTGAACACATTGTCATGCAATCGGCCGGATGATTTCCATAGAGTGGCGCCAGGGCAGCGAAATGGGAATCGAGGTCTTCGATTCGCATTTGCTCTCGCGGCGCAGTTGGATTGGTCGGAAGAGGCCGAGAGACCCTGATGCGGCAGGCGTTTTCGTAATCAGAAGCACCAACTCATTCCAGACATTGCGCCGTTGCGCAGCCTTGAAATGGCGTGTGCCTGCGGCGCTTGCGCGGGCTGGCCGGGTCATTTAGGATGGCTCAGCATCTCGCCCCACATCATCCAGGAGTTGAACTGCTATGTTCCGCAAATCTGTGCTCATTCTTTCTTGTTTGGCTTGTCTTTTCGCCTTTGCCGCCGCGGCTGCCGCCCAGAGCGTGGGCAACTCGAACGCGCGTGAGATCAACGCGGATCTATCCCGAGTGGACGGGCCTCACAGCCGCGTTCCGTTGATGGTGGTGGGCGCGGGAAGAGCGAACGAAGGCCTGCGCGCCGACTGGCAGCAACAACTGGCCGAAGTCCAGAAGGATATCGGCTTCCGCTACATCCGCATGCACGGCCTGCTGCACGACGACATGGGGGTGTACAGCGAGGACGACAAGGGCCAACCGCTTTATAACTTCCAGTACATCGATGCGCTGTATGACGCGTTGCTGGGCCTGAAGATCCGCCCGTTTGTGGAGCTGGGCTTCATGCCGGCCAAGCTGGCCAGTGGCGACAAGACTATCTTCTGGTGGAGGGGGAACGTCACGCCCCCCAAAGACCTGGCAAAGTGGAGCGGACTGATCCATGCGCTGACGGCGCACTGGCGGGAGCGGTACGGCGAGGAGGAGATCAGTTCCTGGTACTACGAGGTATGGAACGAGCCGGACCTTTCCGGGTTCTTTAGCGGAACTTTGGAACAGTATCTGAGCCTCTACAAAACGACGGTCGAAGCGATCAAGGCGGAGTGCCCAGCCTGCCGCGTGGGCGGGCCGGCTTCAGCAATTCCGTTCAGGTACGAACAGGAGTTTGTGAAGTACTGCGCGGCAAACCACGTGGCGGTGGACTTTGTTTCCACGCACGCCTACGGGGTGAAGCAGGGGTATCTCGACGAGCACGGCAATGCCGGGACGATTCTGGATTCCTCGCCCGATGCCGTGAGCGGACGCATGCAGCACTCGCGGGAGCTGCTGCAGCAGTCGGCGCTGCCGAAGCTGGAGCTGCATTTTACGGAGTGGAGTTCGGCTTACACACCCACCGATCCGATGCATGACCAGTATCACCAGGCAAGCTTCATTCTGGACAAGGTAAAGCGTGCGGCGCCGTATGTCGATTCGATGTCGTACTGGACATTTACCGACATTTTTGAGGAGGGCGGGCCACGCTTTACGCCCTTCCACGGCGGATTCGGATTGATGAACTACCAGGGAATCCGGAAGCCGTCGTTCTATGCGTATGAATACCTGAGCCGCCTGGGCACGATGGACGTGGTGGACTCGGATACGCAATCGTGGGTGACCAAGAGCGGCGACGGGCAGGTGCAGGTTCTGCTGTGGGACTATTCGCCGGAGGTTCCGCCCACGGGGGAGAATGATCAGTCCTATTACAAGCAAAATCTACCTGCGCGGGACAAGGGCCATGTGCGCTTGTCGCTGAGTCACGTTGCGAACGGGCGGTACGCGCTGGCGGTGTATCGCATCGGATACAAGGTCAACGATGCTTACACGGACTACCTGGCGATGGGCGCTCCACCGCAACTGACGCCGCGGCAGGTGATGTACCTGAAAGAGAAGGACGGCGGCGCGGCAGTCTCTGAAGTTGAAGTGAACGTCACCGATGGAAACATGAGCTACGATCTTCCACTGAGGACCAACGACGTCTACCTGTTGCTGCTGACGAAGATCGCGAATTAATTCTGTCCAGGGCCGCGCATCTCAGCCTACGGCTGCGGCGGGCTGGACTGGCTTGATGAGGACGAACCCTCCGCAGGCTGATCCATGTTAGTTACGTGGACGCTGGCCTGGGTCTCGGGCACCGTGCCGTCGTTCACCCGCACCTCCGTCGGCTTGCCCTGGATGAGGATGCGCTGCACGGCTTTGCCGCGGGCGGGAACGAGAATGCGCTGGGTGACAGAGGTCGCGCCAGAACCGGATCCAGTCCGCACTGTGACCGGAACTTCGGCTTGGGCGTAGCCGTTGTTGGCCACGTTGACGGCCACCAACCAGTTGCCCGCCGAGGTGGAGGTGGGGAAGACGCCCGCGATGCTCAGGTCAGGCAGGCCCTTATCCGCATTGACCCAGTCGGCGAAGAACCAGGCGAGGTCGCGGCGGGAATCAGCCTGCCGCCCCAGCGACGAAGACCTGTCGCTGGGGACCCCGGCCTGCCACCCCAGCGACGAAGACCTGTCGCTGGGGACCCCGGCCTGTTCGAGCAGCTTCTCGAACGAACCGGGAGTGTGGCTGAGGCCGGTGTCTTTGCCGAAGTCCTGCGACGGATCATAGGCGCGCAGCGCCGCTGAAAGTGCGGGGTCGCCGGCCAGGTCGCGCAGCATCCACAAGACATAGGCGGCCTTGATGCGGTAATACACGGGCGAGATGGCCAGGGCCAGCGGCTGGCCTGCGCTTTCTCCGGGGCTGGCGGGCTCGGCCAGCGCCAGAGCGGCGCGCCCTGTCTCCAACGCGATCAGGGCCTGATCGCGGCCGTGCTGCTTTTCCAGCCACATCGTGACCATGAAGGTGGCTACGCCCTCGCTGAGCCAGGCTGGCGGCTGGGGCGAATTTGGCGACTGCGGCGAATTCATCCCGGCGCGGGCAAGCGCGTGGATCAGAAAGCCGTCCAACTGGTCCGGACTGGCCTGACGGATGGCCGTGGCCAACAGAGCGCCGGTCTCGAAGGGTGCGTCCTGGGGGTCGGGCAGATCCAGCAGGGTGAGCTGGGAGCGGGGACGCTGACCGAGCCAGCCTTGCAGAAAAGGGGTGACTTCCGTGGCCGCCGTGGTCCAGGCCTCGACGGCTGCTTCGTCTTCCGGGAGGGCAAAGACCGTGGTGTTGGCGCCGGGGTGGGGCGTGCGGATGGCCACAAAAAGGCTGGGCGCCTCGAAGCCGAGGGTTGTGCCGCCGGTGTCGGCGGTAGCCACGCCCGCCACTTCCTGGCTCTGGTCCAGACCGGACTCAGTGACAGCCAGCGCGACCGGATGGCCGTTGATGAGGGCCACCGTGGGCGCCTGTCCGCGCGGAAACTCTACAGTGAGGCGCAACCGGAAGCGCGCGCCCGCCAATCGAAGTTTGTGCTCGCCGATCTCGTCGAAGAGGCGCGCGCCGTCGCCCAGGATTACGGGGACGCTTGAGACCGGGTACCAGACCACATTGCCAAAACCGCGCAGGCCGGTGAAAGGAACGCTGATCCGGTCCCAGTCCGAGTGCAGCGCCACATCGTCGGGAGTTCCGATAACCAGGAGGCGCTGGGCAGATGCGGCGATGGCGCCGGAGTAAGTGACGTCGAGCTGAAGGCCGGCTCCCGGCGCCAACGGCTGGCTGAGCGCAACCGCCGCCTCGTGCAACTGGCCGGTGTGGTCGGCGTCAGAGTTGAGCGTGGCCACGGGAAAGGCAACGTCCTTGCCGTTGACGCGAATCCGCTCCCAGTTGAGCGAGGAGGAGATTTCGAGCGGAATGTGAGCCAGCGGGGTCTTACCGTCGTTGCGCACCGTGAGCAGCGCGCGGACGGCAATATGCTGCTCGGCAGTGCGCAGGCGCACGTCCAGATCGAAGTCCGTGAAGGTGACGGCCTGGCGCTCGGCGTCTTCCGCGGCCACCTGCGGTGAGGCCAACGGCGCCTTCGGCGCGGCCACCTGCGGTGGGGCCAACTGCGCCTTCGGCGCGGCGGCTGTCTGGGTGGAGGGTTGGGCTACGGGCTGAGTCGATTGCGTGGTGGTCTGACCGTTTTCGTCCGTCGAGCGCGAAAAGATGACCTGGCCGCCGGGTTGCGGATTCCGCGGGGCAGCCTGGGTTGTGGGTTGCTGCGCAGGGGGTGGGAGAGCGGTGTTCTGCGCAGCGGAGGACAAAGCCACAATGCCGGTGGCAGCTAATATCGCAATTCCGGCAAATGAAAACTTCATGAACCCAGGCCTTTCTGTTTCCTTGGTTTGGACGCGACCCCTGCGGTGGGGCCAACTGCGCCGTCTGCGGTGCGGCGGAAGGCCAAACGGCGCTGGCGGGCTGCTTCATAGAGCACCACCGCGCCGGCGGCGGAGACGTTGAGGGAGCTGACACCGCCGGCCATGGGAATCCGCAGCAGGTGGTCACAGGTGCGGCGGACCAGATCGTGCAGCCCTGCGCCCTCGCGTCCCAGGACGATTACACAATTCGAGGTCAGGTCGAACTGGTCGTAGTCGGTCTGGCCGCGCTCGTCCGGACCCGCATCCAGGCCGATGATCCATAGGTTCTGGCGCTTCAGGTCTTCGAGGGCGCGAACGAGGTTGACGACGCGGGCGATGCGCAGGTGCTCGGCCGCTCCGGCGCTGGCTTTGACTGCCGCCGGGCTCAGGGGCGCGGAGCGCCGCTCGGTCAGCACCACGCCGTCCACCCCGGCGCCGTCAGCCACGCGCAGCAGCGCGCCCAGATTTTGCGGGTCTTCGACACCATCCAGGGCCAGCACCAACCGGGCCGCGCCAGCCGCGCCTCCGGTTTTCGCGCCCGCCGTATACAAATCCTCGATGGCGAGAAACTCCTGCGGCCGGACCAAGGCCACAACGCCCTGGTGAGCGGGGGTCTGGGCCAGCAGCGTCAACTGCTCCCTGGGCTCCTGGCGAACCCGGACGCCGGCCTGACGGCACAGGTCCACCAGCCGCTCCAGGCGCTCGTCGTGCCGTTCGCGGGCCACCAACACGTGGTCGAAACGCCGCTTTCCGGCTTTGAGCGCCTCCTCGACCGGGTGCAAGCCGTAGAGAACTTCCATGAGGGATAGTGTAGAAGATTGACGAAGATGAACGCGTTTTGGAGTTGGCTATTGCGACTGCCCCGCGCGAATTGCATACTAGGGCTGACTGGGAGCCCATGAGTCCATCCGCCCTCAAATCCTTTACCGTCGTGCTGGAGCCCCTTCGGACGCGCCTGCGCTGGGTGATCGCGCGGATTCCGTTCGATGTTGCCAAGGCGTGGCCGGTGCGGCGGGGCTTGCGGGTGCGCGGAGAGATCTTGCCTGTGAACAGAAGAACCGATGGATTCGCCTTTCGTACTTCGCTTTTTGCCGCCTGCGGCGGGGAAGGACACTTCCTGCTGGTGAACAAGAAGATGCAGGCGGCGACGAAGGCGAAGGTCGGGTGCAAGGTGCGGATTTGGCTGGAGCCGGATCTGGAGGAGCGCGCGGCTACAGCCCCGCCGGAGCTGGCCCTCGCCTTGAAGGGCGACCGCCGGCTGCGCAAATGGTTCGACGGGCTGAGCTACTCCTGGCGCAAGGAGATAGGCGAATGGGTCTCGGAACCGAAGAGCGCCGCCTCGCGCCAGCAGCGCGCCGAACGGATGGCCGAGCGGCTGCTGCTAACCCTGGAAGGCGAGACCGAACTGCCGCCGATCCTGAAAGCGGCCTTTCTGCGCCAGCCGCAGGCGCGCAAGGGCTGGGACGCGATGACGGCCGTGCAGAGGCGGAGACATCTCACGGCGATTTATGGTTATCGGAGCGTCGAGGCACGGGAACGCCGCGCTGCCAAGGCCGTCGAAGATGCCCTGCGCGTGGCAAAGAAAGGCTCTCGCCCCGCCGGGTAACCAACTCTGCGCTCCGCCTGCCGGATGGCTGCTGCCGGGGGGAATCTCAATCTGGACCTGTTTTTAAGCGACCTGAGGGGCGAATCTAGCGTCTAATTGAATGAGATGAATATAGCCGCCGGAGTGCGCCCTCTTTTCGGTCAGGGTTCCACCACCGTAGTACAAGAGCAGGTCCGCCAGGAGAGCCTCGCCATATCGGCGGGTCTCAAGCGCCAGGATGTTGGCCTGCTGGACGAGCTGATCGTGCGCTACCAGCACCGGTTAATGCGCTATCTGCTTTATTTGACCGGCAACCGCGAGATGGCCGAAGACCTGTTTCAGGAGGTCTGGATGCGGGTGCTGGTGCGCGGCGCCCAGTTCAACGGACAGGCGCGGTTCGACACCTGGCTGTTTACCATCGCCCGCAACCTGGCGATCGACCAGCGGCGCAAGCGGACGATGGCCAGCCTGGACGAGCTGTTTGAGGGCTCCGGGGACGACGACCGGCCCATGAGCTTTGAGATTGCCGACGGCGAGCCGACGCCTTTCGACCGTTTTACCAACCTGCAAGACCGGGAGCGGATTGCAGCTGCGTTGCTGCAGTTGGATACGCTCTACCGCGATGTGCTGGTGCTCCGCTTCCACGAGGAGTTGTCGCTGGAAGAGATCGCCAAGGTGACGCGGGCGCCGCTTTCCACCGTAAAATCAAGACTTTACAGGGGTTTGGCCGCGATCAAGCCCAAGCTGGAACGGAACCGTCAGCGCCGCCAGGCGCCTGCGGTGCGGCCAGAGATGGCGAATGAGACGTTGAGGACAGAATGAAGCCAGGTGAAGGCACAGACGCCGACCGCGATCTGGTTTCGGCCCTTGCCGGGAACCAGGCTGACCGGGAGTGCGCCGTGGCGCATCGTACCTGCCGCGTAGTGAACGCCTCGCTTGGCGTAATGCAGGAACAGAAAGCCGGGCGCAAGCGGTGCCGCTCCATGGCGCTGGCAGCCGCGCTGGTGGTCCTTGTTGTGCTGGGTCCGCTGATCTGGTGGGCCGTCGACACCCTGATTGCCGGAGGGCATCTGAGCGATCCGGCCAGCCAGTTCGCGCTGTGGCTTTGCATCCTTTGCCCGGCGCTGGTGGCCGCCGCGCTGCTGGCAGGCTGGGCGCGAAACAGGCCCTGGATTCCCTGACGAACAGCAACGGGCACTGAAATGCGCGCAACTTACCGTTCATCTCTCTCGTCCATTTATCTAGGGTTAAGCTCTTGAATGGCCCTCTGAGATAGGGATTGCCTATGAGAGATCCACAATCCATCTCCGCCAATGAAGACACACGCCTGATCCCGGTGTGGTCCATCATGGCAGCAGCCGCGGCCTTTGTACTGGTGGAATACTATTTCTGGCTGGTTTTGCCGGATCAGCAGCACCATGCCCCGCCGCTCGGGTTTCGCATCTACTTCAACGTTTCCGCGGGATTGCTGCTCTCGCTCTACTTTTTGATGGTCGGCTACATCAGCAAGGACGCGCCGCGGCGGGAGATGAACTCGCGCTTCTGGATCGTCCTCTGCTTCGTGATGCCGGGCGGCATCGGCGCCGTGCTTTACTTCCTGCTGCGTCAGCCGGAGGTTTCGCGCTGTCCCGCCTGCTCCACGCACGTGTTGAGCGATTTCCACTTCTGCCCGCAGTGCAACTACCAGCTCACCGCCAGTTGCGGCCATTGCTTCCGGACGGTGCGCTCGACCGACCAGTTCTGCACGCAGTGCGGCCATGAACTGGCTGCGGACCACATGCCCGCGCGGCTGCGGGTGCTGGCCGAGTAGGCCGGGCGGTTTCAAGGCTGGATCATTCCAGGTTCATGGTTTTCCTCCACAGATCACCCCAACGGCGAAGCCCTGTCGCTACCACCCCATGAAGCAAAAACCACTTTTTGGGGACCCCGGTCGTTGGGGACCCCGAAGCCGCAAGAATCCGCCGCGGCGGAGCGAGTGTGGGGCGCACCCGGATTTCGCCGGTTCATGCCCGCAATTGACCCGGCCGGGCTGGCTTCCTACAATCAAGCTTCCGGTCCGCATGAACCTCTCCGCGCTCATCATCGACGACGAACAACTGGCCCGCGACGAGCTGAAGTACCTGCTCGACCAGGTGGGCGGCGTGGATGTGGTGGCGCAGGGGACCAATGGCATCGAGGCTGTGGACCTGATCGAGGAGCATCGTCCCGACCTCGTCTTCCTGGATGTACAGATGCCGGGGCTGGACGGCTTTGCGGTGATCCAGCGATTGATGGAGCGCAATCGGGCTAAAGCGGGCGTGGGTCCCGGGAAAGAAGCTGAGCCGTTGCCCCAAATTGTCTTTGCCACGGCTTATGACCAGTACGCGGTGCGCGCCTTCGACGTGAACGCCGTGGATTACCTGCTGAAGCCGTTTGACCGAACACGCGTCGAACAAGCCGTCGAGCGGGTGCGTGGCCGCATGGCCGGGAGCTCACCGGGGTCTCTGCCGGAGTCGCAAATCGACGCGCTGCTCAAGCTGCTCAACCGTCCGCAGGGCGCCGCGCGCGCCCCCCAGCCGGCCAAGCTCATTGTGCAGGCGCAGAGCCGGCTATTACTGGTCGACCAGGCAGATATCTGCTATGCGGCCATCGACGAGGGCGTGATTCGCGTGGTGACGCAGAACTTCGAGGGCTGCTCCAAGTGCCGCACGCTTGAGGAACTGCTCGATCTGCTGGACCCGGCGCTGTTTTGGCGCGCCCATCGCGGCTTTGTGGTCAATATCAACCACATCCGCGAGGTGGTGCCGTGGTTCAAGTCCAGCTACCAGTTGCGCATGAACGACAAAAAGCAGACCGAAATTCCGGTCAGCCGCGCGCAAACCAAGAGGCTGCGGGAACTGTTCAACCTTTAGGCTCGTTCGGGCTTATCGGCTGGTTGACAATCCCGCCAGCTATTTTCTTCTTTGAGAAACCGGCATCCGGTTGAGTGAGAGAAATACGGCGGCCGCAGCCACACAGAGCCAGCCAAATACGTTGCCAATGCGCGTGTAGAGAGTCTGCGCCTGGGCCTCTATGACGACCTTCGCCAGCAGAGAACGGCCGGGCATCGCGCTGCTCGGAACTTCGGCAAGAATGCGGCCATAGGCGTCGCTGGCAGTCAGCAGGCCCTCACGCGATGCGCGAACGATGTCATAGCCGTTCTCAATGCCGCGCACCAAGGTCGTGCGCGCTTCCATCCAGCCGTCCAAATAATCGAAGTCCCATGCGGGCACAAGCATCACGGCAGCATGGCGCTGGCCATAGGCGCGGCCGAGCGCGGCGAAGTGCATATCTTTGCAGATGGCCAGGCCGTAGCTTTGTCCCCCGATGGTTTGCAGGGAGTAGCCCGCGCCGGAAGCATAGTGGTCGCGCCTCTCCGGCGGAGCCAAGTGATGCTTTTCATAGCTGGCGGCGAGCGCGCCGTCGGGCGCGAAGAGCCACGCCCAATTCGTTGGGCTTTTGCCGTCGTCGATTCCCACGCCAACTTCGAGCCAGACACGATTTTGCCGGGCTAGCGCGCTAAAGTGCTGTTCCCGCTCTGCAGCCATTGCCGGAGCGAACATGGCGATTTTCTCCGGGAAAACCACCACTTGCGCGCCTTGGGCAGCAAGCTCCGCGACTCGCCGGTCATATTCGTCAAGAATGTTCGAGGCGTAGGACGCCGATGCTCTCAATCCGATCGGGTCATCGATCGAGACAAGCCCGAATGTGGTCTCGACGCCGCGCATGGGCCTCTGCAATCGGAGGTATCCGTAGAGAATCGACGAGGCGAGCAGAATCGCCGTGATTGCATAGGCGATCCAGCCATGACGGAGAGAGCGTCCGTTGGCGATTGCCAGGGCCAGGGTGAAGGGAACCAGGGTGATCAGGAACAGTAATCCAGCAGTGCCGAAAAGAGAGGCGATCTGCAAGATGGGCAACTGATCGCTTTGCGAATAGGCGAGGCTGCCCCAGTTGCCGTCAGGCAGCAGCGCGGCCATCAAGGTATCGACGGCCACGCACAGAACGGGATAGGCAAACACAGTCCACCAAGCCTGGTAGCGCACCACTACGCGCCGCGTGGCGAAGATCAGGAATCCCCAAAGCAGGGTTTGCGCGGCGATAGTTGCGATGACAGCGGGCAGAGGCATCACCAGCCGGAAATAGTGGAAGTTGCAACTGGTTCCGATGACCGCCGCAAGAAAGACCATCCAGCGCGCATCGCGCAGGTGAAATCGAATCGCAAACAGAAGCAGCGGAACGGGAGCGAGCCAGACCACCCACCAGACGGGACGCAGTCCGACAGCAAATCGCAGCAACACGCCGGCGGCCACAGCCGCCGCAATCTTAATGAGGATGTTTCCCAGTCGTGAGTTCATTCAGGCGGTTTTAACAAAGTTGATTTTTCGTGTCAATATTCGTCGCATGTTGTCCAAAAAATGCACGTTCTTGAGCCCCAAATCGCCTCTTTTACGCTCCAGAAAAGGTGCTAGTCGTAGCGCTCGAAGACGATCTGCTTTTTGTGCCAGCCGAATCCGGCCAGTTGGTCGCGCACACCGGAGACCATGTTGTTTAGGCCGCAGATGTAGGCGTAGATGTCAAAGTTCAGCTCGGAGGCCAGCAGCGCGGGATCGAGCGGGGGTGCGGGGAGCGGCAGACCGAGGCGGGCGGCGCGCTCTTCGATCATGCGGGCCACAGGTTCCTGCACGTAGCCGCGCAACCCGCTCCAGCTCTCATCGGCGCGGCTCAGCGTGGGCAGGTAGTGGAAGTTGGGCTGGCGAGCGGCGAGCGCCTCAAACTCGGCCCGGTAGTAGATATCGCTCTCGTAGCGCGTGCCGTAGACCAGCCAGATCTGCTTGCCTTTGCTGCGGTCGGGGCCTCCTGCCGGAAAGAGCCATTGCAGATAGCTGCGCATGGGCGCGATGCCCGTGCCGGTAGCGATCAGAATCGAGTCGGTAATGGGCGATTGGAGGATGAAATGCCCGTGCGGCCCATGTAGCTGGATCGTGCCGCCGATGGGCAAGTCGGGCAGGTCGGCCAGATGATTGGAGAAGAATCCCTCCTCCACGCGGTTCACGCACAACTCAAATCTGTTGCCGTTGGGCGCCGAGGCGATCGAGTAGGCGCGGGTCTGCTGCTTGCCTTTGGCGTCGAAGGCCACGCCGGAGACGAACTGCCCTGGGGTGAAGGAAAAGCTCGGCAACTCATCGATGACGAAGTCGAAGTGGTAGCACTGGGCGACTTCGGAGATGCACTCTTTGCGTGCCAGCCGCGCAGTAAACAGTTCTCGTGCCATGACGTTCTCGCTCGTGGAAGATATGCCCGCACAAGCGGGCTCTTTTCTTTGATGCGACAGGCGGGAAAAAGGAGCAAGCCCGGCAAGGCGCGCATCCCCCTATAATTGACAGGGAGCCGGAGGAGATTCCGGTGAAATCTCCGGCTTCCGATCCCGTCTTTTGAGGAATTCATGGCCGCACTGATTGAAGCCATTACCGTCAAGCGCAAGATGGTTTTCGAGTTTGAAAACACCCCGTATTACTGCCTGGAAGCGGAGGTTTCCACTCCCACCGCGCGCGGCGGCCAGACGCTGGTGCGGCTGAAGATGCGCAACCTGCTTACCCGCGCGGTCTTTGACAAGACCTTCAAGGCCAGCGATAAGTTCAAGGAGCCGGACCTGGAGACGGTCGAGGCATCCTACCTTTACAGCGACGTGGACGGTTCCTACTTTCTCGATCAGGCGACCTTCGACACGCTCACCCTCACCGGCGAGATGATCGGCAACGCCCTGGACTTGCTGGTTGAGGGAGCCATCATCCAGTTGCACAAGTTCAACGGCAATCCCATCGGTTTGCAGTTGCCGGCCCAGGTGGAGCTGGAAGTTGCCTATACGGAACCCGGCGCGCGCGGCGACACCAGCGGCAACGTGACCAAACTGGCAAGGCTCGAAACCGGCCTGGAGATCAAGGCTCCGCTCTATATACAGGTGGGCGAAAAGGTAAAGGTCTACACCGAAACGCGGGAGTTCGCGGGGCGGGCCTGAGCGGCCTGCTGGATTGAAAAGCCCTATTCCACCGTTACTGACTTGGCCAGATTCCTGGGCTGATCCACGTCGCAGCCGCGGCGGACAGCGATGTAGTAGGCCAGCAGTTGCAGGGGCACAATCTCAATGAGCGGGCTGAGCAGCTCGATGGCCGGCGGGATGTGAATGACGTGTTCCACCAGGCTGCCGATGGTTGCGTCACCCTCCGTGGCCAAGGCGATTACGCGGCCGGAGCGGGCGGAGACTTCCTGAATGTTGGAGAGCGTCTTTTCATAGCGCAGCCTTGAGGCAGGGTCGGATTCGTCGCGCGTAGCCAGCACCACGACGGGCAGGGTTTCGTCGATCAATGCGTTGGGCCCGTGCTTCATCTCCCCGGCCGGGTAGCCCTCGGCGTGGATGTAGGAGATTTCCTTGAGCTTCAGCGCTCCTTCCAGAGCAATCGGGAAGTGGATGCCGCGGCCGAGGTAAAGGAAGTCCTGCGCGTTCGCGAATTCTTTGGCCAGTTGCTCGCACTGAGCCGAGCGGCCGCGCAGCACTTCCTCGATTTTGATCGGGATGCGGCTAAACTCTTCAATGAGCGCCACCGACTGGGCCGCGTCGAGCTTGCCGCGCAGTTGGCCCAGCTTGAGCGCCAGCAGGAACAGCGCGGTCAGTTGCGCAGTGAAGGCCTTGGTTGAGGCCACGCCGATCTCCGGGCCTGCGTGGGTATAGATGACGCCGTGGGCTTCGCGGGCCACCATGGCGCCCACCACATTGCAGATGGCCACGGTCTTGGAGCCCAGCGCGATCATCTCCCGCTGCGCGGCCAGGGTGTCGGCGGTCTCGCCGGACTGGCTGATGAGCAACCCCAGCGCGCCGGGGTCAGCAATGGGATCGCGGTAGCGGTACTCGCTGCCGTAGTCCACGTCCACGGGCAGGCGAGCCAGCCGCTCGATCATGTATTTGCCGGTGAGGGCGGCGTGCCAGGCGGTGCCGCAGGCGGCGATGTTAACGCTGGAGACGTGGGCCAGCTCCTGGTCGCTGATCTGCATCTCGCCCAGAAAGACCTTGCCCGAGTCCAGCGAAACCCGGCCCAGCGTGGTGTCGCGAACGGCCGTAGGCTGCTCCCAGATCTCCTTAAGCATGAAGTGCTTGTAGCCGCCCTTTTCCGCTTGAATCGGATCCCATTGAATCCGCGTAATGGCGCGCTCAATGGGGTTGCCGTCAAAATCGGTCAACTCGACGCCGGCCAGGGTCAGGATGGCCATATCGCCGTCCGCCAGGAAGTAGATATTGCGCGTGTGGTGCAGAATGCCGGGGACGTCGGAGGCCACAAAGGACTCGCCCTCGCCCACGCCGATGACCACCGGCGGACCCAGCCGGGCGGCAACGATTTTGTCCGGTTCGAGGGCCGAAAGGACGCCTAGGGCAAAGGCTCCGGTGAGCCGCTTGACGGCGCGGCGGACGGCCACTTCGAGCGGAATGGGCAGGCCTGCCGCATCGGCGTCCTGCTGAACTTGTTCTATGAGGTGGGCAATAATCTCAGTGTCGGTTTCGGTGACGAACTTATGGCCCTGGGCGGTGAGTTCGCGCTTCAGCTCCAGATAATTCTCCACAATGCCGTTGTGAACCACGACAATGCGGCCGGAGCAATCGCGATGGGGATGGGCGTTTTCTTCCGTGGGACGTCCGTGGGTGGCCCAGCGGGTGTGGCCGATGCCGTAGGTGCCTTCGATCGGATGCTCGCGTAGAACTTCTTCCAGGTTGCAGAGCTTGCCCGGAGCGCGACGGACCTCAAGCGTGGAGCTTGAAGGGCTGCCCACGGCGATGCCCGCCGAGTCGTAGCCGCGGTATTCGAGGCGCCGCAGCCCCTCGATGATGACTGGAACGACCTTCTTTTTGCCAACGTAACCGACGATTCCGCACATACAACGATTTTAAGCGACTGTGCGGGCAGGGGGGTGCGATCGGTTGTGGCGCGTGCGGGCGCGCTGCCGGAACGGCGCCTCACAGCGGCGCGCTATTCCTCAATACGGTACGTGAACTCTTCGATCACCGGGTTGGTGAGCACCTCGCGGGCGATGCGCTCCACCTGCGCCTTTGCGGCCTCGGCCGAGAGCCCTTCGGCCAGCGAAAGCGCGAAATATTTGCCCTGGCGCACAGCGGTTACATCCGCGAATCCGATCTTGCGCAGGGCGTTCTGGATGGTCTGGCCCTGCGGATCCAGGACCGAGGTCTTCAACGTGACATAAACATGCGCCTTCATCATCCGTGATTATAGTTGAACCGGCGCATGGCTGGAGAGCGGAAACTGAAGCCGCGATGAGCAGGGCCGCACCCATGCGGACGCGGCTTTACCCGTTTCGCGGGGGCAAACTCGATTCCGTTGCCGATTGGGCGGCCAGGCGGCGGGCCAGCGGAGCCGCCGTAAGCCAGTAGAGCACTGGACCCAGCAGGCCCACCGCGACCGAAAAGAGCGTTGCCGAGGTCGTGCCGAGGATTCTTTCTTCGCGCGAGGCCCAGAGCGCAAAACCGATCAGCGCCGCCGGGCCTGCTCCCAGCAGGCAGGCAAAGGCCAGGTTGCCGGCCTTGAAGGGCCGCGCCAGGTTAGGTTCGCGGATGCGCAGCACAATCAGCGCCACAAATTCCAGCAGCAGGCTCGATCCATAAAGGATCAGGTCGATGGAGATGAGCCGCTCGAAGGGCAGCTTGAGCGCCAGGGCCCATGCCAGGCCGCATAGCAGAACACTCACCCAGGGCGCCCCGCGGCTATTGCGCAGGGCGACCACGCGCGGCAACATGCCCTCCTCGGCCATGACCATGGGCAGGCGCGTGTAACTCATCACCAGCGCGTTGAACATGCCGATGCCCGTGATGCAGCCGCCGGCAACCACAGCCAACCCGAGCCCCACACCAACGAGTCCAGTTCCGCCGATCATCCGGGCCGCGTCCGCCCAGTCGCCGGTCGAGAAGCTGTCCGCGGAGAGTCCGGACAATGCCATGGCGGCCAACGGCAGAATGTAGGTGACGGCCACCAGTATGGTGGCGAAGATCATGGCGCGGGGATAATTGCGCTGCGGATTCTCCACCTCCCGTGCCACGGTGGAAGCGTTGTCCCAACCCATGTAATTCCACATCGCCACCAGGATCGCGGTGGAGAGAGCCGACCCAGCGCCGAGCCCGGCGCCAGGCCGGCCCCATTGCATGTGGGGATGAAGCGTGAGACCGCGCCACAAGCCGAGGATGACGAAGACCGCGAACGGCGCCAGCAGTAATACGAACATCCACACCGAATCCTCGCCCACCGCCGGCGCCCCGCGCAGGTTCCAGGCGCAACAAAGCGCCACCACTGCGAGGGACCATATGTAGCCGCTCCAGCCCGCGGTCAGCACGGGCGAGAACTTGCCCAGATAGAGAACGAAAATGGCAGGATAGAGGGCCATGTCGAAGATGCTGGCAGAAAGCGAGAGCCAACTCTCCTGGTAACCCCAGAAAGGCCCCAGCGCGCGCCGCACCCAGATGTAAAAACCGCCTTCGGCGGGAATGGCGCTGGCCAGTTCGCCGATCATCAGCGCAGTGGGCAGGCACCACAGGAACGGCAGCGCAAGCAGAATTACGATGGCCCTGGCGAAACCGGCTCCTCCGAGAATGTCCTCAATCCCGTACGGACCGCCCGCAACCATGAAGTAAGTGGCGGCAACCAGCGGTAGAAGACACATCTTCCGCCGGGCAGGATTGAAAGCAAAGAGCATCAGTGTGAATCTAACAACCATTGCTCCCGGCGGAAAGGGGAAAATGACCCGGGAAAAATCGCCCGGTCTCGGGCGGTCTCTCGAACCGGTCTCATAAACCGTCTGCATCGACCCGCGAAGAGCATGAGCCCCGCCTTGTTAGCGGGGCTCACAGTCGGAGAAATCAACTCTGCGGCATTTATGAGACCAGTTGTCGGCTCCCTGCGCACCGCAAGCGCAACTTCCGGTATAATCCGTTTGAGATCCGGAGAGATGGCCGAGTGGCTGAAGGCGGCGGTTTGCTAAACCGTTGTAGGGTCAAAAGCTCTACCGGGGGTTCGAATCCCCCTCTCTCCGCCACGCAGTCTATGTTGTTTATTATGTGCAACTTACATCGAGATTATCCCCGCGTTTCGGGCCATTTCTACGAATTTCTTCCACCAGAGAATCTCTCCAACTACCGCAATCTAGCCCCCGAATAAGCCTTTTCTCTGACCTGACTATCGGAGGTCCGGTTTCTACAAGAGGTCCAAGAGAGAGTTCTTTGGCCGATGCTTCCGAATTGCTGGTGCCTGCCTGGGAAATCGAGATTTTGGCCCTGGTTCTCAACCAGCTGAACGGTCCCTTGACGAGTGATATGGCGATTTGGCGTAAATCGAGAAACACTCCAGGCGACATGGGCGTTTCCCGATACCAATCCGACTAGAACTCCGCCCTCATTATGCACATGCGCCAATGCGCTTATTACGCGTGTTGTCCCGAACCCTTTCCATCGTTGACTTTCGCCCCACCTTCGCTTACGCTGCCCGGATGATTCCCCACAGGCCAATTCAACCCGCTATGCTCGTTGTGTATTCTCCCGGAGCTTTTTCCACCCATCAACCCCTGTCCCGAGGGACTGACGATGGCTCTCGACAACGAACTCGTAGTCGATCTCCTCACGTACATCGAGCAAGTCGAGAAACTCAAGGTCAGACCCGCCTTCTCCGTACCCACGGAATACTTCGCCGCCCACCAGCATGAACTCAGGGGACTGCCCGAAATCCGTTTCAACCTCCAGGCGGAAGGCGAGGACGTGTGGCTCTGCATTCCACGCCTCCAGGAAATCCCGGCCCCAGAGCCCGACGAAAAACTCGTCCCCTGGGTCACGATCCACAAAACGCCGGCGAAGGCCCCGGAGCTTAAGCCTTCGATAGAGATGCCCGCCAGCCCCGAAACGCCTGATCAGGGGAAGGCGCGAGCCGAAATTTGCGAACGCTTCGATTGGTACGTCGAGAATCAGTGGACGCCCTGGGCGACCGCGGAACTACCCCGCCGCAAGACGATTCACCGCTACAACCAGGTCTTCGCCATCCAGCAGGCGATCGCCAGCGATGGCGCCGACACACCCCTCGAACTGGTCTGGGGCATCGGCCTGGCTCTCTGGAAGAAGGAAGGCAAGGGGAGCACCCTCAAGTACCCTCTGATTACGCAAGGCTGCGAAATCAACCTGAATCGCCACACATTCGATCTGGAGATCAGACCCCGAAACGTCGATGCTCAAATCGAGTTGGACTGCTACGCCGAGATGGAAGTGCCCGGTTTGACGCAGGTGGAGGCGTTCTGGAAGAGCGCCATCGAGAGCACCACGAATCGGGTCAATCCGTTCGAATTCTCGACCTTTGAAGCAACACTCAAAACCGCCGTAGGCTTTCTCGATCCCTCCGGCTCCTACGAGGTTCTGGCCGAGGACCCGACCCTGCCGACACCAACGGACAAGCTCAAGATCACGAGCGCGTGGGTTCTGTTTGCTCGCAAGCGCGCGGCCACCATTTTCCTCGAGGATGTGAAACGCCTGAAGGAGAACGTGAAGGAAGTCCCCTCCCTTCCACCTGTAATCCGCAGCTTTGTGGTGCGCGGCGATAAGGAGGTGCGCGCCCGAACCGAGCGCGTCTTCCGCGGCCTGCTATCGAGCGAAGCTCCCTCCGGCGCTGCGGAACTCTACTTCCCTCTTCCCTATAACGATGAACAGGTTTCAATCGTTCAGAAGCTCGAGCAGTGCGATGGCGTCGTGGTGCAGGGCCCACCGGGTACCGGCAAGACGCACACGATCGCCAACATCATCAGTCACTACCTGGCCGCCGGCAAACGCGTACTGGTTTCCTCGAAGGGAGAAACGGCGCTCACCGAGGTGATTGGCAAGCTACCGGAGCGGATCCGCCCGCTGGCGGTAGGCCTTCTGTCGAACGAACGCGAAGGGATGAAGCAGTTTGAGCACTCAATCCAGACCATTGCTTCAACCGTGACGGCACTCAATCCTCAGCGTTCCGCCCGGGAGATCAACCGGCTCGAAGAACAAGTCAACCGCCTTCATTCGAAAATCTCGCAGATCGATTCCTCGCTAAGAGCGCATGCCACGAAGCACATGTGCTCTTACAAGTTCCAAGGCCGAGAATCCACGCCTGAAGAGATTGCCAAGTACGTCGTCGAGCACGAGGAAGCGCACAATTGGATGGACGATGCGCTTCCGGCCGATCGTATGGAACATCTCCTGTTCGATGATCACTCGATCGGCGCGCTGCGCCAAGCGCGGCTGCGGGTGGGCAAGGACATCATCTACCTAGATTCCTCTCTGTCAGTTAGCGATGATTTTCCCGCCTGGCCCGACCTCCTCAGCCTCCATCGCGACCTGGTGAAGGTCAAGGACCTCGATGCGCGAGTTTCCGCCGGCACCATTCTCGACCTGATCGATTCAACACCCGGGACTTACGAGAGGGCAGCGGCGCTGCTTAAGTTCCTGACCGAGCGGTCAGCTCTGCAGAAGAGGGTTGCCTCATATCCTGCGGCCGGCCTGAACGGCCTGGGCGAGCATCTAGCCAACATGAAGCCAGACGATATTCTGCTTGAATCCCTCTTGCAGGCCGCCCGCGATATCAAATTGCTCGACTGCACAAGACGCGACCTTGTCCCGAAATCCGTCGTTCTCCCCGCCGGCGCCGAAGCCGATGAAGACTTCCTCTCGGCAATCGTTCGCCTGAAGCACGGCAAAAGCGCCTTTGCTTTTCCGTTTGGGAAGTCGACAGCCCGCAAGCTTTTAGGGGAGGTGACCGTTCTCGGATCCTCTCCCGAAGACACGGAACAGTGGGAAGACGTCAGCAGCATGATTGACTGGCGCATGTCAGCTAAGAAGTGTCTCGCGCGGTGGAACTCAGTCGCCAGCGAGTTTGGGTTTGAGCCCCAGACGGGCGAACTCGAGGACGCATTCCGCGGGGCCGTCCAGCTTCAGGCCCAGGTCACGGTCCTGCACAATCTCGTGTTCGACTACGACGCAAAACTGGTCGCGGAAATCCAGGAAGAATTCGGAGAGCGCATTGCCGCCCGACTCAAGACAGAAGGCGAGAAACTCGTTCAGGAGGTCGTGACCTGCCTGCAGTTCCATATTGACCGGGGCAATCTCGCCTCCACGCTCTTCCGGATCGAAACCATCGGTCAGAAGCTGATTGCCAGGAAGGGGCCGATCGTCGACGAGATTCACGAGTTCTTCACGTCCACGCTCGGCAACAAGGAAGAAGACGATTTAGGGTTGCAGAAGAAGTGGCATGCGCTGGTATCAGAACTGATCCGGCTGGGCAGCCTCCGGCCGGACCTCGACCAGATTGCCCTCGTCTCAGCCGAGATCGAAAGGTCCGGTGCTCTGCTTTGGGCCGCACGCATTCGAACGCAGGCCGCCGAAGTCGACCACGACCCGGTCATGCCCTCCGACTGGAGAGAAGCCATGGAGTGGCGCTGTGCGGTCGCGCTCCTGGATTCGATCGACGTTCACCATCAACTAAGGAATCTCTTTGAAGAACGCCAGACGCACACGAGTTTTCTCGCCCGCACGTACCAGGAACTCGTGGCCGAAAAGTGCTGGCTGAACGTCTTCAACCATTCGCCAGACTCGGTGCAGCAGGATCTCAAGCGGTACCTGAATGCCATTCAGGCGATGGGGACCGGGCTTGGCTTGCGCGCGATGCGCTATAGGAGAGACGCCCAGGAAGCGATGACGCGCGCCTATCGCGCCGTGCCCTGCTGGGTCTTGCCTCAGTGGCGCGTCAGCGAGACGATCCCGTCCGAGGTCGGCCTTTTCGACCTCGTCGTCATTGACGAGGCGTCCCAGTCGGACATCTGGGCGCTCCCCGTCCTTCTTCGGGGTAAGAAGCTCCTTATTGTGGGAGACCGCAAGCAGGTATCTCCATCTGCGATCGGAATGGCTGAACAGAGGATTACGGACCTGATCAGCCGCTTCCTGCAGAATCAGCCCTTCGGGTCCGAGATGACCCCGGAAAAGTCGATATACGACCTGGCCAGCGTCATCTTCGCCTCAAACTCTGTCATGCTGAAGGAACACTTCCGCTGTGTCCCGGCCATCATCGAGTTTTCGAACCGTGAGTTCTATCAGAATGATATTGTGCCGCTGCGCATACCCCACGCAAGCGAGCGCCTTGATCCGCCGCTCATTGATGTGTATGTAAGAGGCGGATTCCGGAAGGGAGACGTCAACGACCCCGAGGCGCAGGCCATCTTGCAGGAGATCCAGGCGATTCTCGCAAATCCGTCCCTTGACGGCCGCACCATCGGCGCGGTCACGCTTCTCGGAACGGACCAGGCTGCCCACATCCACAAACTGGTCACTACACACATCTCGCCCGTGGATATCGTGAAGCGACAAATTGCCGTAGGCCCTCCGCCTGTCTTCCAGGGCCGTGAACGGGACATCATGCTCATCTCCATGGTCCTCGCACCGGGCGACCATTCCGCTCAGAATAGGGACGACCAGAAACAACGCTTCAATGTGGCCCTCTCGCGCGCAAGAGACAGGGAGTATCTCTTCCGTTCCGTTGATTACAGCGCTTTTGCCGACGATACTCTCAACGGCCGGCTGATCCGGCATTTCCGAGAGCCTTTCCGGCAGGATGCACGCAGTTCCAAGGTGCTCCGCGAACGCTGCGAGTCTGATTTCGAACGAGACATGTTCGACGAGTTGGTTAAGAGAGGCTACCGGGTCGAACCGCAGGTTCGCTGCGGCGGATTCCGAATCGACCTCGTAGTTGAGGGAAGGGAAGCCAGGCGGATCGCGGTGGAGTGCGATGGAGACCGTTTCCATGGTCCCGGCCAGTGGGCCGAGGACATGGCGCGTCAGCGCGTCCTTGAACGTGCGGGTTGGACCTTCTGGCGCTGCTTCGCTTCGAATTTCCGGCGTCGGCGCATCGCAGTCCTCGAAGACCTCTTTACTACCATGAGGAATCTTGGCATCGAGCCACTCGGCTCGGATGGTGTAGACAATACCGTGTGGGTCTACTCGAAGGAGGTTGACCCCTACGCCCTCCAAGAACAGGAAGAAGAGGAGGACTATGGCTAAGCGGCCGTTCATCAGTAAGCGGATCGATGAAATGGAGCAGATGTTCAAGTCCTCAGGGACGGAACTTCTGACACTTAAAGCGCTTGAGAATGAACTCGTTCACCGCTCAACGCCGCGGGCAGTCAGCTTGCTCAAGACCGTACGAAAGAACCTATCACTACCGCAGTTCATTGGCAGTGCGACGGATACTAATCTCTTCGACCCACAGTCCATTACCACCAAAGTGGCCAATCCTGCTCCGCCGCAACGAGCAGAACCCGTTCCTGGATTGACGCTGAAGCCTCCCCAAGCACCTCAACCCGTGTCGGTGATCAAACCTACCATTCCTCCACCTCGTCTGGTTTCGCGCGGAGAACCGTTCCCTTTCCCTACACCCGTAGAACCTAGACTCGAGGTCGGCGACGCGATTATGTCCCCCGAGGAGGCAAGCAAGGTGCTGCAAGTCACTTTGGGAGCGGATTGGGAAACGATTGAGAAATCCCGCCGCGAGATCGTCCAGAAATCGCATCCGGACAAGGTCCGGTCACTCCCCCCGGAAAGGCGAAGGGGGATCATCGAACATGCGCGCAGGGCCAACGAGGCGGTCCAGGTCCTGCTCGGCTTACGAATTCAAGAAAAGACCCGCACAAGCCAGTTGCATGAAACCATTGCGCCTGCACAAGAGCGGGTACTGCTTCGCATGCCACAAGTGAATCGCTGAAGCGCAGTTTTTGCTCCTCGGTCACGCAATTTGACTGCGACCAAACTGATTGGGAATGATAAGTCGGCCAGTGTCCGGGAAATGTGAACCGGCCGGGTCCTTTCCGTGAGGCCCGTGTCCTGCCCTCGAACCTCGAGCGGCCACTTCGGTTACCGCTGACTTTGGCGGCCCAAAATCAAAAATCAGCCAACAGATCAAAACCGGCAAACGGGGTTATCTGCCCTCCTATCCCGAGATGCGCGCCTCGTTCTTTGCCATGGGCGAAGGCATCGCGCGGCAACGCGATCTTGGCGTCATCGATATGCGCCAGATTGCGCCCGCGGCCGCTTCCATTCTGGGTGTGAGCTTGCCAATCGCCAGGGAACCCAGGCTGAATCTGGCCCGCTAATGCTGTGTAAGAATGTCAAGGGCAGAGCTCTCCGCGTCCGCCCTTCAACTGAGCCGATCGAGCCTTCTTGCTGTTTATGGATGCGATAACATAGACGCGGACCAACGGCTCGAGGCCTGTGTTTCAAGAGCAATCAGGGATTCCTCGTGCTGGCTAGCCGCACACTTCGCAAATTCCGCTGAGCCCACTATCCCCACAGAACTTTGCCGCCGTCATTCACTAGTCCTTCTTCGAAAATTCACTGCTCGTTTACCGCGGCGTCATCCTCGGCTGCAAGCGTATATCCAGCGGAAGTTGATCGGCGCGACTTAGTTTGGCATCCGTCACGATTCAGACCGGGACCGCACGCGTCTTTCACGCGCTCCGGGCGCGTCAAGGACTAATTGCAGGCGATTCTGAAGTTGTGCTTTGTCAACTCACGCGCCGTTGCCTTCAGTTACATGCCAGGTCACAAAAATAGGCCAGGTGTCGTCTCAGACTAGCGCCTATACCGGCCGTTCCGAGCAGCCTTTGGCTGCCGTCGAAACAAAGGAGAGGAACTTGAATAGCATAGCGAAACCTTTTCCCAGAATGTTCTTGTTTTGTCTTCTGACGCTTTGCGGCCTGCTTACGTCCGCAAAGATCGTCGCGCAGTCAACCTATGGAATGATCATCGGAAAGGTGACCGACCCCAGCGGCGCGGTTGTCGTCGGTGCAAAGGTGGAGGCGCAAAACCAAGCCACCGGGGATACCCGCAATGCAACCACAGACAGCAGAGGCGAATACCGCTTCTTAAATGTCGATCCGGGGCAATACACGATCACCGCTTCGGCGGAGCAATTCTCCGTCTTCGAGGACAAGAACGTCGTCGTGTTGGCCCGCGAAACCGCTCGCTCGGACATTCGCCTGGAAGTAAAGGGCGTGCAGCAGACGGTGGTTGTCGAGGGAAGCCAGTCGCTCGTAAGTGAGGACCTTACGAGGTCTACCTCAATGTCCGGGACTGAGATCGGTTCGCTGGCGTTGAACTTCCGCGCCTCCAATGCGCCCAGTCCCATCGAAGCCGCGACGGTCTCCCCCGGAGTCAGCCAGGATCAGGGCGGCAACCTCACGTTTTCAGGACAACTGCCGACCGCCACTTCTTTTTCCCTGGACGGCATCTCCATCCAGTCGGTGCGCCAGGGCGGACCTAGCAGCAATCTCTTTCCCTCGGTGGAAGGCATTGCCGAATTCCGCGTCAACACGGCGGGCAACAGCGCGGAGTTCGCTCAGCCGACCGACCTTACCGTTGTGACCCGGGGCGGCACCAACCAGTTTCACGGCAGCGGCTTCTGGTACTTCACCAACAAGAACTGGAATGCCACGGATGGCATCGGACTTTTCAATCCCACTCTCAGCGCCAATACCTTCGGCGGCTCGGTGGACGGCCCGATCATCAAAAACAAGCTTCTCTTCTACTTCGACTACGAGGGAGTGCGCCTCGACCAGGACACGTTGATCGCGACCCAGACGATGCCCGCCAGCTGGGTCTCCGGCGACTTTTCCGGCGTTCCCGGCCTGCAGTTGTACACTCCTGGCGGGGCGCCGGTGAGCGGCAACAAAGTTGCGGTCAATGCCGATTCGGCAACGATCATCAGAGACTTCTTCCCCGCGCCCGCAGGCTCCAATTCCGCCAGCTCGAATATCGACAGCACGGGAAACAACCTGAATATGACCTGGCCAGGCACTTACTCGGCCAACGGCTACGACGGCCGCCTGGATTACAACTTCTCGGCCAAGCATCACATCTTCGGTCGCGTGACCCAACACAACATCACCAGCACCGGCAGCGACGCCACCTCGGAGGGCGCGCTCGGAGCGGTCGGCGACACCAGCTACAACCCGGATATGGGCACATTCTCGACGATCACCGACGCCACCAACGTGGCTATCTCCTACAACTGGATCATCCGGTCCAACATGGTGAACGAACTGCGCGGCGGCTATACGGCCTACAACCTGACCTACACCTATCCGCAGGCACTGCAGGGCAATTCTATCATCACCGCGCTGGGCATCTCCGGACTTCCCGGACCGCCGGTGAACGGGCTTGGCGGCGTACCGGTTTTCTATGTGGCGAGCCTGATGGGCGGCGCGACCAACCAGTTCGGTCATCCGCGCGATCAGAAGAACGGTATTTGGGAGGTTGGCGACAACCTCTCCTGGACGCACGGCAAGTGGAACTCGAAGTTCGGCGGCGACTGGCGCCGCTTGAACTACCAGGACAACATCACTTTTGAGGTCGGCGACGAATACGGCGACTACTACATCACCGGAGATCAGGTCTGCCCCGCAGCCGAGCTGAAACTCTATCCCGACGCCTGCGCGGCCGCGCAGTTCGTGCAGGGCTACCTGGACGAGGCTGATCAGGCGAAGAACGGCCCCGACGGCAAGCCGTACGGCTACCACTGGGACTTCTTCGCGCAAACTGAATATAAACTGCTCAAGAACCTCACGGTGACGGTGGGCCTGCGCGACGAATTGAATACCGCCTTCAACGACGCCACCAATCAGCTCGGCAACTTCGACTACCTTAAGAGTTCGCCGGACTATGGCAAGCTGGTCTATAACCAGAACGAGAAGCTGTCCTCCGACTGGGTCGATTTCGTCGACAACTCGCAGGTCAACTACCAGAACCAGTTCGTCCCCAACTCGGCAGTCGGTCTTTCCACCGCACTCCGCAAGCTCGACACGGCTAACATCCAGCCCCGGCTCGGCCTCTCCTGGAGCCTCACGCCCAAGACCGTCGTCCGCGCCAGCGGCGGCATGTATTCGGTGCCGGTCCTCGGAGCTGTTCTCTACTCGCTGTTGGGCGTGGACACCAGTAACTTCGGATCCTTCTACCCCACCAACGGCGCCGGATCGATGACCTGGGCCAACGCCTACGGTACCGGCAGCAACCCCTACGATCAGCCCTGGACCGCCTGCCCCACATCCTGCCCCGGCTATCGCCGCGCCAATCAATGGGACTTGAAGGACCCCAGGGTGATTCAGTGGAACGCCGCCTTCGAGCAGAACATCGGATTCCGCACGGTGGTCAAAGCTAGTTACATCGGCTCTCACACCTACGATCTGATCTACAGCCCGGATCTCAACCAGATTCCCGCCAACACTCTGGGATATTGGCAATACCGCGCGGCCAACGGAGCCAACTTCCCCAATTTCCGCGAGGTTCTTACTCGCGCCAACGGCCCCAGCGACAAGTATGATGCATTGATTCTGGAAGCGAACAGAACCCTGGGCCGCGGCCTCACCTACACCAATGCATTCACCTTCACCTACAACAAAACCAACGCGCTGGGCGCGGTACCCAGCGGCGCGATCCCGGTTGGCGGCCAGGGCGACAATGGCGACAACGTCCTGAACATCTACAACATTGGCGCCGAGACCGGCAATGCCTTCTATGATCCAAGCAGGAAATTCCTCAGCACCCTGGTCTATGACATTCCAATCGGCCGTGGCAAGCAGTTCATGGGGAACGCAAGCAAAGTATTGGACGCGCTTGTCGGAGGCTGGACCACATCCAATATCCTGCTCTACCATTCCGGCTTCTGGCTTACGCCCTACTTCCCGAGCAGCGAGGCCGATCCTTCCGGCACAGGGCCGAGCTACCGTTCGGTCAAGCAACAGAATCCTGATTGCGTATCCGGCGTCAGTGGCACCCTCTCCAATCCAACCATTGCCGATTACTTCAACGCCAATGCCTATTCCGTCCCGGCAAGCGACATTGGCCGTTTCGGTAACTGCGGCGTCGGCATTCTGGAAGGTCCCACCACATTCACCTTCTCCTCTTCGCTTGGAAAGACCTTCCACGTCAGCGATCGCCTCGCTGTTCACTACGAGGCACAGTTCGCCAATCTCTTCAACGTCAATAACTGGGGTCTTCCGAACATGAACGTGGGCAGTTCCTCGTTCGGTCAAATCACCAACGAGCAGGATGGAACGCCCGGCTCGCAGGCTGGACCGCGATCCATCCAGATGTCCTTGCGGTTGTCCTACTAACTCCTGCCGTTTATCCGGAGGGAGCGCTCGATGGCGAGTGCTCCCTTCCTCGTGTTAGTGACCGTTGACAAGACCGCCACTTTTGGACTTGTTGAAGAAACTTTTATGAAATGGGAGAGAGATCTTGAAGCTATTGAATCCCGCCGTTCCTCCGCGTACTGTCCATGCCGATCGACTGAAGGCTCTGGTCCTGGATTGGGCCGGAACGACGGTGGACTTTGGCAGCCTGGCTCCGGCGCGCACCATGCGGCGATTGTTTGCGAGCGTGGAGATTGCATTGACCGAGCAGGAGACCCGGCAACACATGGGCCTGCCCAAGAAAGAACACATCCGCGGAATCCTGTCGATCCCCCGCATTCGTGATGCATGGAGCAAGCTGCGCGGCAGCGCTCCGGGCGATGCGGACGTGGACAAGATGTATGCCGAGTTCATTCCGCTGCAATTCTCCTGTCTGGAAGAGTACTCGGCTGTGATTGCCGGCGTTCCGGAGGCCGTGGAGAGCTTTCGCCGGCGCGGACTCAAGATCGGCTCGACGACCGGATACACGCGCGCGATGCTCGATCTGCTGCTGAAGACCAGCGGGCAACAGGGCTACGCGCCCGATTCCAGCCTGACTCCGGAAGAAGCGGGCGCCGGCCGGCCGCATCCCTTCATGATGTATGAGAGCGCCGTGCGCTTGCAGGTCTATCCGCTGTCGGCCATCGCCAAGATCGGCGATACGCCCGCCGATATTCGGGAAGGCCTGAATGCGGGCGCCTGGTCCATCGGAGTCGCGGGAACCGGCAATAGCATCGGCCTTTCCGCCGATGAGTTTCATGCGCTCCCCCAAGCCGAAAGAAAATCGCGTTTGGAGGCGGCGCGCGCCGAACTGCAGAACGCCGGCGCGCACTACGTTGTCGATAGCTTCGACGATCTTCCCGCGGTACTGGACGAGATCGACGCACGCCTGAAAGCGGCCAGCGTATCGTCGGCGAGGGTGAATGAGTAGCGGCGTTATCGCCAGCGCCGGAGCGCCGCCGCGCACTGCCGCAAGCGGCCTGCACCGCCGCCAAGCCTGGACGGTGGCCCTGCTTTTTGCGGGCTATGCCGCCTATTACTTCTGCCGCTCCGATCTCTCCGTCGCCATGCCGCTGTTGATCGAAGACTTACAGCGCCACGGCATGGCGAACCACGAAGCAATCATCCGCATGGGCCAGCTCGCCTCCTTCGGAGTCCTCGCCTACGCCATCGGCAAGATGTGCCTGACCGGGCTGGGAGACCTTTGGGGAGGGCGGCGCACCTTTACCCTCGGGCTGAGCGGCGCGATCGCCTTTACTTTGCTCTTCGCGTCCACCGGCTTTTTGCCCGTCTTCACCGTTGCCTGGATCGGCAACCGGCTGGCGCAATCGATCGGCTGGGCGGGACTGATCAAGGTCTGCTCCAAATGGTTCGGTTACTCCTCCTATGGCACAGTTATCGGCATCCTGAGCCTGAGTTATCTGGTGGGCGATGCCGTGGCGCGCCAAAGCATGGGGTTGCTCATCCGGCAAGGGTGCGGCTGGAAGGCCTTGTTTTGCTTCGCCGCCATTGTGGCGGGATGCATGCTGATCGCCAACCTGCTATTCCTGCGCGAATCGCGCGCGGAACTCGGTTATGAAGAGCCGGAGCTGAATCCACTGAACCTCTTTGCGGACTCCACGTCGCAGCCGGGGAATCTTTGGGAGATTCTCAAGCCGCTGTTCGTGAGCCGCACCTTTGCGGTAGTTTGCCTTCTTTCGTTTGGATGCACCATCGTTCGCGAAACCTTCGGCCTCTGGACCCCGGTTTACCTGCGTGATTTCTTCGGTTACAGCGTCGCCAACGCCGCGGGAACAAGCGCGGTATTTCCCGCCGTGGGCGCGGTCTCCGTTCTCATTACAGGCTGGCTCAGCGACCGTATGGGTCCAAGCGGTCGCTCGCTAGTCATGTTCTTCAGTCTGACCGCGACGGTTGTGCCTTTGATCGCGCTCACTTTCCTTGGCGCCGGCTCCGCCGCTTCAATCTTGCCTGTGATCCTGATCGGAGCTGTGGCCTTCTTCTTACTCGGCCCTTACTCCTATCTCGGTGGAGCTCTTGCTTTAGACCTCGGCGGCAGTCGGGCTGGAGCGGCATCCTCCGGAATCGTCGACGGGGTAGGCTACCTGGGCGGCGTTCTTGCCGG
>JBEKZR010000020.1:0-18568 GCA_049509715.1 Occallatibacter sp.
GCCGAGGGGCGTTCCGCCCACCGCGCGCAGGTCGAACTTGGTCTTGTCGACGGGCAGAATCTTGCCGGTGGGGAAGACATTGCCGTAGTTGTCCACCTCGGCCACGGTCGAGGCGGGAATGCGAACCTTGGCCTGCGTGCGATCGCCGGAGGGCAGATTGAAGTAGGGGTGCCAGGCGATGGCGATAGGCTCCTCCTCGCCGCCCACGTTCTTGGCCACGATGGTAGCCTCCACCTCGTCGGCGGTGAGGCGAACAGTGATCTCCAGGTCGGTCTTCGAAAGCCAGTGGCCGCCGAAGTCCCCGGCATGGATGATGCCCGTGGCCTCCTCGCCGCCATCGACCTTCTTGACGCTGATTTCGTCGGTCTTGGCCTTGAGGATCAACCCGTGCATGGCGTGGCGCTCGGCGCCGGGCTGGCTGCCGATGTTGTTGGCCGGCAGCGTGAGCGTGTGGCCCTGCCACTGGGTGGTCAGCGTCTTGCCGTCGGCCGAGAGCTTGCCGCGAATCCGGTTCGGATAGGGAACCAGGAAGGCCGAGCCCAGCCGGTAACCCAGATTGCCGAAGTCGTCGTCGTCAACGTCCAGCATCTTCTTGGCGCCGGCCAGGTCCGGCGAGGCCAGCACATCCACATTGCCCTTGCCGGGGAAGTTGGCGGTGATCTGCAGGACTTCCATGCCGCGGCCGGGCAGCACGGTCACGCTGGTGAACTCCGGCCTGGCGCTGCTGGTGGCCGTACGGCTGATGGTGACGACCTTCTCGCCGCCAATCTCCGTGACGGCCTGGGCATGACTGATGAGAGCGAGCGAGCCCGCCAGAACCGGCAAGGCAAGCGGGAGCAGGGCAAGTGCGCGAACAAAAACCGTCATCTCAATCCATCCTTGGGGTGCAATCGGATTCTCCGCAATCGGCTCCAGGGCAGTTTTCAGGGCGCCCGGAAAGCGTATTCGGGAGGCGGTGCCATTCTACGCCAAACCGCCCCACTCAGGCTTGTCCCGCCGCATCCGGGCCGGGAGCTTCGGGCGGAATCATGCCGCCGCATCAGCGCGGAAGGCTCTATCGCCAAGGGAAAAGCCGCCCCGGCCGCTGTGCGGAATTCCACTCCGCCGTGTATATAATGAGTGTCACTGGGCGGGAGTAGTTCAGTGGCAGAACGTCAGCTTCCCAAGCTGAATGTCGCCGGTTCGATCCCGGTCTCCCGCTCCACCTTTCCCCGCTCGCCTGTCGCCTTCCCCCTCCTGCCTCCAGCCTTTGTCGGTTCGCCCCTATTGGTTTTCCTGGATCTTTACCACCAGGTAGGTGACTGACTCGCTCTCCGCAACCAGCATCTGGTGGGGCAGGCAGGCAGGAATGTGAACCACGTCGCCCCTCCTCAGCTCCTGGCTGCTTCCACCCTTCACGGATGTGCCGCGAATCTCGCCGGGAGCGGTCGTTTGGGCATCGGCGAGTTCGCCTCCGCTGACCAGCGTCGCGTGGCCGTCGAGAATGTAAAAAATGTCGACGAAGTTCTGGTGCGCTTCGCCGCCGCCGCTCCGGCTGCGAAAGGCCAGCATGGTCAAGTGCTGCGCATACTCCTTCAGCGTCTCGCTCGCCTCCCCGTCTCCATGCCTGGCCAGATTGCGCAGATACGCCGCCCGCTCCAGCAGAATGGCCGGGGACCAGTGATCCACTGGGCTCCGGCGCCGGGCTTGCACGCTGGCCGCCTCTGGAATCGTTTCCTTCTCCGCCGGCAGCAGTTCCTTCAAAATCTCCTTCGATAACCTGTCCATCTCTTCAGTTTAGGGCCTGATGCCGCCCGGGCGTCCCAGTGCCGGGTGCCCCACCCTCGCCGCGCTATTGTTTTTGCGGCTGGGATGGGATAGCGCGAACCCCAACAGCGGCTCGTTTTGAAAGGGCACGGCTTCAGCCGTGCCGCAACCCCTCCACCCACCTCGAGAATCAACCAGCGCGGCGTCAGCCGCTTTCAGCCCCTCGTCACCCAGGCGAACCCTTCCGATATGCCAACTTCAGGGGAGTGATCGTTCGTTAAGATGCCTAAGTTGCTAATTATCAACAACTTGTTCTGTCTATGCAGCCGTTTGCGGTCCCCTACGAATCCTCGCTTGAAACGACGGCCGGCTCCCTCCAACAAGGCCCAACGTCCGGGTATCGCTGAGCGAATCGCGCGCGATAGCGCAAAGGTCGTCGTCCGATTACATCAGGCTGGACGCGTGCACGCACGAGACACTGAAGGCCACCAAGGCGCAGACTGGCGTGTTGCCAACTGGTTTGTCCCAGACCCGGGCTCAATTCTGTGGCTCGCGAATCGGTACCTGCCGGTCGATAGAAAACTGGACCTTCAAGGATGCGCGGGCGGCGCCGAAGCAAACGAAGAGCTTCTTGGTTGGCCCGCTGAATCCGTACTGCACATGGGCTACACCGTCCGGATCGATCTTGGTGACGACCGGTGGGTCTGGATCCACGTCCCGGAGGTGCACGGCATCGATCAAGGAGGCAGCCGCCGCAACCACCTTTTCGTGCATTGCGCTATCGAGGGCTATCGGTACTTGCAAGTCAGGATTCGCGTTGCTTCGATCGCAGCCGGCTTCCAGGCCCGCGATCACGTTGTCTCGGGTGACCACCTGTTCTTCCAGGATTGGGTTGTCGCGGTACACGCGGTAGAAAAAATCATAGGCACTCGACGTCCGGTCTAGAGGCCGGACCATGTTCAGGTGATCTGCATGGATCTCCTGCGGTGGGGTGGTCACATCGCATCCATAGGTCGCGCTGAAGTAGCCCACCACGCGGGCATGGGCCTTGAGATAGCGGCCAACTCCGTTTTCCGGCTTCGTGTCTTCGGTTTCATAAGCGCAGAACCGATGAATGCCATTTACTGAATCGTGCCCGCGCCAGTTGTGTTCCAGCTGGGTCAGGAAGGCGTTATCGCTGGCATCGCTCAGATCGTTGAGCAGCGGGTCCTTGTCGTAGATTGAAGCGATCCGGGCGATCGGTGAGCCCTCGTGCGGAGTTCCATACGACACGATGAACTTGACTCTCGCTGCCTCCGCGGGATGTCTCAACAGCATCTCCTCGACGAGGATGCCGCCCAGGCTATGCGCGATGAAAACCACCTCGCGATGCTCCCAGACGTGGTCCTGCTTGAGGTGAACCCAGAGGATGTCGGCCAACTGCACACTGGACATTTTGCCATTCGAAGAAGGCGTGGGATACTCCGCAACTTCGACGTCGGAATAGGCGAAGCGCGGGTCCTTTCGAATCAAATCCGGCCAATAGGCGCCGTTCGAAGCCCGCCAGGAATCGCGGCTTCCGTGAAGGCCATGCACAAAAACTATCGCTCTTGCCCGAGGGTCCGAATGCGTATAGTCCTGTTGCGCACCAGTCTGGGGAAAGGACACGGAAGCGTGGAACAGGAGGAACAAAGCGACCAGAACGAGCTTGATCTTCATGTCCATCCAACCGCCTCTATTCATCTGGAACCTGGAATCTAGCATATTGGTTGCGAAACCAGAACTGGTAGTCCCAGGTTATCGCGAACGCAGAGAAACGTGCAGGTCAAGGCTCCCCTACCGACTCGTCATCATCGCCGGCTTCGGCCATGGCGGAGATGCCAGTCACCCCAATCGGCGCGGATTGTCGCCTAATCGGCAATTACTTTGTAGTCAACACTTGCCGTGAATCGGGAGAACGACTGACCAGCATGGGTGAGAGTGTCAGACTCCCGACGCCCCAAAATCGACCATTGTTAGCCCGCTAGGCAGGATCGGTAACGGAAAACGCTCTTGCGTGAACTGATCCGACGGCCCTCCGAAGCATACCAATCCGGAAACCGGAGCCCAGGCAGCATCCCCCGTCTCCGTTCCCTGATCCCTGCTCCATCGCCCCTCTCATTCACCCGCGCTGGATGGGCGCAAAAAGGGTCAAAAAGGTCGCAAAAACAATCGGTTTTGCGCAGTTTTGCGCACTTTATGGTGGCCTCCAGGCCTGCCTTTCATGGTTTTATGAGGACCTGCAAGTCAACTTTTTTTTGCGAATTCGCGCTCAATCCCTCCGTTTGTAGGCCCGCAGGCCCGCATTTTCCTTCTTTTTGTAGGCATATAGGACGACCAATTCCAATCGCGCGCCGCGCGCCCCGGTGCCTGCCCTGAGCTTGCCAAAAACCTGCCCTGAGCGGAGCCGAAAAGGGGTCCGTCCGCCGCGGCGACCTGATCCCTGATTTCTGATCTCTGCGCTCGCGTCGCGACCTGGACGCGCACTCATCTTCGCCGTCTCATCGCCCTACCGACTCGCCGGCTTGCTGACTCGTTGACCCGCCGCCTCGCCTCCCAGCGCCTTTCGAAGCGTCGAAAATGCGTGCAAAAAGTACGCAAAAAGCGCGCAAAAAGGGGTCAATAACGGCCTTAAAACGCCTTATTTTTCCTTCTTTTGCTCCAATCGGGAGACTTCCAGGGCGGCTTTCCACGGTTTTATGTCTGGCTGCCAACCGACTTTCCTGCAAATTAGTAGCCAATCAGGCTCTTTGTCGGCCTACGGGCCGACGAATCAGTCCGCCCACAGGCCGACTTTTCAACTTCCACCTGTCCACTGTCCGCTGTTCACTGACTCGCCGGTTGCAGTGCTGCCTGCGCGACATCGGTCAAACCGCTCCGTTGCTAGAAGCTAGTAGCTAGTAGCTAGAAGCTGTCCCCCGGTCCCTGACGCCTGCTCCTGATCCTTGTACTGCAACTGGTAGAGCTTCCAATAGATTCCGCGATGGGCCAGCAGCTCCTGGTGCGAGCCCATCTCCCGCAACTGCCCCTTGTGCAGCACCAGAATCGTGTCCGCTCTCTGTACAGTGGAGAGCCGGTGAGCGATCAGCACGCTAGTGCGGCCTTCGACCATCCTCTCCAGCGCCCCCCGGATGCGCAGTTCCGTATCCGTATCCACGCTCGACGTAGCCTCGTCCAGGATCAGAATGCGCGGATTGTAGGCCAGCGCGCGGGCAAAGTTGATGAGTTGCTTCTGCCCCGTCGAGAGCGAGTTGCCGCGCTCCCGAACCGGTTCGTCGAAGCCCTCCGGCAGCCCCTCGATGAAGTCCAGCACATTCACGTCGTGCGCCGCCTGCCGCAGTCCTCGATCCGTAATCTCCTCATTCCCCAGGCGAATGTTCTCCGCCAGGGTGCTGGTGAAAAGGAACGGGTCCTGCAAAACCACCGCGAAGTGCTGCCGGAGCGCGGTCAGGTCTTGTTCGCGCAGGTCCACGCCGTCGAGCAGGATCTGGCCCGCGGTCACGTCGTAAAAGCGCATCATCAGGCTGATGAGCGTGGTCTTGCCGGCGCCTGTGTGGCCTACGATGGCGACCGCCCGGCCCGGCTCGATGGTGAAAGAAACATCTTTGAGAATCCACTCGATGCCGTAAATCGAGGCCAGCCCGGCCCCTGCGGGATCATTCCCGGTGGCCCGATCCACGGCCGCTTTCTGCGCATCGCTCAGCTTCTGATAAGTGAACCAGACGTGGCGGAATTCGATTCTGTTGGACCCGTCGCCCGCGACAGGATTGGCCGGATTGACGATCTCCGGCGGGGTGTCGAGCAGCTTGAAGATGCGCTCGCAGGCGGCCATGGCGGCCTGCAGAATGTTGTATTTGTCGCTCAGGTCCTGGATGGGACGCCAGAACCGCATCGAGTACTGGATGAACATGGCCAGCACGCCGATGGTCACTGTGCCCGAGAGCACGCCGAAGCCGCCCCACCAGACGACCAGGGCGATGGCGAGGGCGGAGAGAATATCGACGGCGGGATAATAGAGCGCGTAAGCGAAAATGGTGTCCTTGAAGGCGATCATGTGCAGGCGATTGACGGCCTCGAAGTCGTCATAAGCGCGCTGCTCGCGGTTGAAGAGCTGCACCACGCTCATCCCGCTCACATATTCCTGAATAAAGCTGTTGATGCGGGCGATGGCGGCGCGGACGCGGCGGAAGCTCTCGCGCACGTGATTGCGGAAGATGCGGGTGACGATGAGGATGAGCGGCAGCACGGAAAAGGCGATCAGCGCCAGCCGCCAGTTGATGGCGAGCATGACGGCGGCCATGATGGCGAGGTTGAGAAAGTCGTCCACAATGGCCAGCACGCCGGCGGTGAACATCTCGTTGATGGCATCCACGTCAGAGGTGAGGCGGGTGACCAGGCGGCCCACGGCGTGTTTGTCGAAGAAGCCGATGTGCATGCGCTGCATGTGGCGGAAGATGTCGCGGCGGAGATCGAACATGATCTTCTGGCCGGTCCACTGCATGAGGTAAGTCTGAATGAATTGAAAGAGATAGGCGGAGAGCAGGGCGCCGAGCCAGATGGCGGCCAAGGCGGTGATTCCCCGGTAGGGGTCAACCGGGAGGCGGCGGGTGAGCCAGTTGGTGGCCAGGCCGGGCTTGCCGGTGAGGTAGCGGTCGATGCCGACTTTGACCAGGTAGGGGCCGGTGACGTCGCTCAAGGATTTGAGGCTGATGGAGACGGCGGAGACGGTAGCCTGAACCCAATATGGACGCAGGTAGTGGGCGAGACGGCGGACCAGACGGGAGTCGTAGACCTTGCCGACCGAGTCATCATCCCGTTTGCGCGAATCGGGGTTTTGGGTTTTGTTTTGCTCTTCGTCAGCCATGCGTGGGTGGGGTTCGGCTTCTGTGTTTATTGTACCGGCAGGGGCAGTTGGAAATTGAAAAGTCGGCCTGTGGGCGGACTGATTCGTCGGCCCGTAGGCCCACTAACAGCCTGATTGGCTACTAATTTGCAAGAAAATCCTATTGCAGGTAGACATAAGACCGTGGAAAGCCGCCCTGGAAGTCTCCCGATTTGAGCAAAAGAAGGAAAAATAAGGTGTTTTTAGGCGCTTTTTGACCCCTTTTTGCGCGCATTTTGCGACCTAATATGTACGTGTTTCGGAGAGGTTTTGGGTTTGGGACAGGGGACTGAGCGAGGCGGTTCGGCGAGTCAGCGAGTCAGCAAGCCGGCGGGTGAGCGGGGCGGCGAAACGGCGAAGATAAGTGCGCCTCCGGGTTGTGACGCGGGAGTGGGCGGGGATCGATCCCAGGTCTCATCCGCCGCGACGAATGGACCCCTTTCGGCTCCGCTCAGGGCAGGCACTTGGAAACCCGGCGCGCGATTGGAATTGGTAGTCCTATATGCCTACGAAAAGAGGGAAAATGCGGGCCTGGAAGCCCACATAAAGTGCGCACAACAAGGCGGAAACAGGCGTTTTCAAGTGCATTTTGCGCGTTTCTTGCATGCGTTTCGCGCGTTTTTTGCATGCGTTTTCGACACCCGATCCCAGGTCTCATCCGACGCGGCGGACGAGAGTTTTCGGCTGCACTCAGGGCAGGCACTGGGGCGCGCGGCGCGCGATTGGAATTGGTCGTCCTTTATGCCTACAAAAAGAGGGAAAATGCCGGCCTGGAAGCCCACATAAAGTACGCACAACAAGGCGAAAACATGCGTTTTCAGGTTTATTCTGCGCATTTTTTGCACATATCTTGCGCGTTTTTTGCATGCATTTTCGACACTCGATCCCAGGTCTCATCCGCCGCGGCGGACGAGAGTTTTCGACAAGCTCGGGGCAGGCACCGGGACGCCGGGCGCACGATTGGAAAAGGTCGTCCTATATGCCTACAAAAAAAGAAGGAAAATGTAGGCCTGCGGGCCTACAAACGGAGGGGCTGAGTGCGAATTCACAAGAAAGTCGGTTTGCAGGTCGTTATAAGACCGTAAAAGTCGGCCTAGAAGCCACCATAAAGTGCGCAAAACTGCGCAAAATCGATTGTTTTTGCGACCTTTGACTCTTCTTTACGGAGCCGGTTTCCGGGTTGGGGTGTTTCGAGGGTTATCGAATCAGTGGATGGAAGGGCGTTTGTCAGGACCGAATCGGGAGCTGCTGATGCTCAATGAGCGCATCGGGCTGTTGTCGCCAGTTGAGGCTGTTAATCGCCAGATTCCACGTGATCCGGTCGCAATCTTCACATCGCCAAGGGTGGCAGCCCGAAGCGTCAGACGCCAGAGGGAGTTAATATAATTGCAACATTTGGATTCCAAGGGGGCGCATCGATGGCAATTACCGAAGGTCAGGTAGCGCAAGTGGCAAGAGAGTTGAAACCTCTCCGAGGTGGCGTGGACAATGACTACTTTGGACTCCTTTTCCTGGAACAAGAATTCAAGCTTCCTCGCGAAGAAGCTTGTGAGCAGATTGCCTACGGGGGTAGGGATTTTGGGATAGACGGATTCCATGTTGACAGATTTGCGAAGAACCTTCACATATTTCAATTTAAGTATTCAAAGTACGCGGACCAATTCATCGGCTCCATGCAGCGACTCATCACAGCAGGTTTAGCACGCGTCTTTGGCGCCAGCAGCCAGGAAGCCGAAAACCCTGTTCTTACGGAGCTCAAGGCTAGGCTCTACGAAGTGCGCAACATCATAGATAACGTATACATCGAGTTTGTTTTTACGGGTGATCCGAAAAAGGCCGAGGAAAATGAGGCACTGCAAAAGTTGCGCGAGGATCTTCAAAGCCGTTCTTACTTAACGCAGGCTTACTTTGGCAGAGCAGTTCCCATCATCGTTCGGTTCCGCTCCACCCTAAAGCGGGGTAGCTGGGGCGCATATACGCCCCTAACCTTTGATCTAAGCATGTCGGGTGACCTTTCATACGCCGGTCCTGAGGGCCAGAAGATGCACGTAGGATTCGTCAAATTGCGCGATCTGCATGGCATGTTTGTGGCGATGAAAGAACGATTCCTCGATCGCAACATCCGTTCTCTTCTTTCCGGCCGCAAGCCGGGCCAGGAAACTGCGGTAAACCGGAGGCTACTCGAAGCTTTTAAGGACATCGCTATTACGCGAAAGGTTGATCCGTCCACTTTTGCGTTCAATCACAACGGCGTTACTCTGTTTGCTGAGATGATTGAAGGTTCAGACGGCAAATATCGAATCACGGAGCCGCGGCTACTGAATGGAGCGCAGACCCTAGGTTCTTTTGATACTTTCATAGACTCTCACAAGAATGACGGAACACTCACTCAAGCCACCGAGACGCTTGATGCGATAAAGGTGATGTGCAAAGTGATTGCTAACAGCGGTCAGGATTTCGTCACCTCCGTCACCATCTGTAATAACCGACAGAATCCTGTTGCTCCTTGGAACCTGCGCGCAAATGACATGATTCAACTTCAACTCGCGAATCGATTTCGTGAAGAGCTGAACCTATTCTATGAGCGTCAGGAAAACGCTTTTGAACATTTCAGCGACGAGGAACTTCAGGAAAAGGGGTTGCAGACCGGCGAAGCCATCGAACTGGTTCGTCTAGCCCAAACGTTTCTTGTGTCCGATGGTAGCATTGACAAGCTTAGTCGGATGACTGAGGTCTTCGAGAGCGACACAGCGTACGACCAGGTGTTTTCGTCTTCGAGGCTCGTCGCAGACTTTCGCTCTATCTGTATGTGTTACAAGCTTCAATTTAAGTTAAGGCTACTCGTGCAATCCATTGTGGAACGAGGCCAAAATCGATATGCGTACATGCCGCGCGCGCGCCCACTTCTTTGGGCTCTAATGTGTCAAGCAATGATGAACCACCCTGATTTCGACCATTATGCTGAGAGCTATGGCAGGGATCTTCGTCATCCGCATCCATTGATGGAGTGGTGGTTTGGACTTGCTGCCAATTCCTGCCGTTTGATTTTCCGAGATTTGGTTGACCTACCCGAAAATCGCGAGCGCGTACGGGATGGGAACTACAGTTTCCTGAAAACAAACGCTACTTTCATCCGCGCGATGGAAATAGGACGAAAGCGTCATAAATGGTTGCACCATCGGCTTAAGTGAGCAAGGAGCGTTGTGCACTGCCGACACGGTGAGTTGCGATAGTGCAAGCAGATACCCAGTAGCGTCAGCCACCTGGGAATTGAGCAGTGCATTTTCGATAGCGCAAAATCGCCAATGCGCGTTTCGAGAGTGAATTTGTAATGAATAGTCGGCATATCGGAAGCATCCGGCTGGGTGACGAGGGCCTGAGCGCGGCTTGCGCCGCGAACACAATCTTTCAATTTGGGGTGGGTGGGGGATGGCACGGCTAAAGCCGTGCCCGTTCAAGGCCCCCCAAAAAGCAAACGCGGGTCCTTCGACTGCGTTTGGCGCAAGAAACGCGTCAAACTGCGCTCAGGATGACAAGCAATTTTTAGATCGCTCAGGATAACAGCATTTTGGGCGTAGTGGAATCCCAGGTCTCAAAATCGAGACCTGGGGCACCCGGCAGTACATCTTTGCCTTTATCTATCGATGGCAAAACTTGCGGGGCACTCCAATCATCTGCCCCTCTTGTAGTACTTGCGCGTCCCATTTTAGCCTCAAAAATGTGCGGCAGCCCGCGAAGGAGCTGCCGCAGTGATGAATCGAGGAGAAGTTAGAAGATGATCCGGCCGCCGAACTGCAGCGAACGCGCGCCCGACGTCTGCGAGTAGGCTTGGCCGAAGCTGGTGATGTAACCAAAGGTTCCGCCACCGACCGTCGCATTCGGGTTGCTCAGGTATGGATGGTTGAAAACGTTGAACGCCTCCATGCCGAATTTGAATTCGCTGTCATGGTAAAGGTGAAAGGACTTGAAGATACTGGCGTTAACCTGTGAGTTCCCCGGCCCACGGAATTCGTTGCGGTGTGTGTTGGGCAGAACCGGCGTGGCGTTGGCGCTGGACGCCGGTTCGGTCGGGTTGGCGAAGGAGGCCGGGTTGAACCAGGGCTTGCCGCCGGAGACGGTGGTGTTGCCTGGGGTCCGGTTGTGGCCGCCCTCTTTCTGATAGGGCGCAATCAGCTGCGCATAGGTTGTGCCCCAGCCCGGCGTGACGCTGCCAATAAGGTTGCTGTTGGCGACCACTGAGAATGGCAGGCCACCGAAGTAGCTGTACTGGCCGTTCAACTGCCATCCGCCAACGATCTGCGCCAGCGGGCCGTGGTTCAGGTGATCATGGCCATAGCCGAAGGGCAGGGCGTAGATGCCGTAGACCTGTATGTTGTGCTTGACGTCGTAGCTCGCCGAGGCCCGGTTCAGCTTGTAGTACCCGGGATAGTTGAACGTGGTTCCGCTCGAGCCAGTCCCGGCGCCGTTGTCCTCGTAATCGAAGGCGTGCGCATAAGTGTAGACCGCGCCGAAGGTAGAGTTCTTACCGGCGTTGCGCGTCAACTGCGCCTGCATGCCGTTGTAGTTCGAGCTGAACATCGGCCCGTTCATGGTGATGCCGCCGGTGTTGTATAAGTTGCTGGTGGAAGCGCAGGACGCCCAGTTGCCGGTGCAGTTGAGCCAGTTGATGGTTTCGTTGACGGCGAAGTTGCACGTTCCAGTTTGCCCGGTCAGGGAGGTATTCCAGTGCCCGTTGGGCATGCAAGGGGTGGAAGCGCTGGGCAGCGGCGCGGCGTTGTAGGGGCTGACGCCGGCCTGCTGACGCACAAAGTGATCGCCTACGTAACCGATGTTGGCCACGAAGCCAAGGCCGATTTCCCGCTGCACAAAGAGGTTCCAGCTTTCGAGGTAGCCACGGCGGAAGTTCGGCCAGACGGAGTTGGTCGACCCAGTAACGGGCAGCCCCGCAAAACCGGAACTGTAGTTGGGAACGGCCGGAATGGGGATGCCGTAGGTGAGGGGCATGGGCTGGCCCGTCGCATAGTTGGTGGTGTTAGCCGTATCGACCGCGATGGTTCCCGTTCCGGTCCCGGCGTAGTTCGGCGCCAAGTCCATGGGGAACGAGTCGCGCAGGTAGCGCATGCTGTCCGGATCGGAGGTGATACCACCACCCGCGCGAACGACGGTCTTTTCATTGAGGCGATAGGCAATGCCGAGGCGCGGCGCGAAGAATCCGTTTCCCGTATCGACGCCGGCATTCTTGGGGTTACCCATGACGCCGCCGACCTCGACATTGGAGGTATTCGGCCGGTTGAACTGCACAACGTAGATACCGGTGTGGTCGCGATACGCCGCCGGGTACCTCTCGTAGCGCACGCCGTAGGTGATGGTCAGTTTGGGAGTCACAGTCCACTGATCCTGTGCATAGGCGCCCAGTTCCGTCCAGCGCAGCGAGTTGGGATCGAAGGTCTGCTGCGCCTTCTGAACGGCGTTGCCTCCCCCGTTATTGGGCAGCCCCAGCAGGAAGTCGGCCAGCGAGTTGTAAGCTGTAACCTTGCACGCAGCCGATGTGGCCGTAGAGAGTTCGCCGCAGGTCATGCCGCCCTGGAACAGGAAGCCGCCGCGCACGTTGGAGACGCCGCCGCCGCTGGTGGGCTGGAAGTGGTTCAGGTCGAAGTGGTAGTAGGTGAAGCCGAACTTGGTCGTGTGCTTGCCCTTGACCCAGCTCAGGTTCACATCGCCGGTGAACTGGTTATCGCGGAAGAGGAATGGATTGGCAGTGTTGGAATTGCCAATCGAGCTGAAGGAGTTGTTAAAGCTGAACACCGGCTGGCCGTAATAATCCGGATCATTCGAATTGATGTTCGTTCCCGGAATCCCCAGTACGTTCAGTCCATAGTCGCCCAAAGAGAGGTCGAGCGTGGACTGCGCTCCCGAGACCTGGCGCGTAAAGCCGAAGTCGGCGTCGACCACCATGTTGGGGTTGATCACGTGGCTCATGCCCAGGCCTAGGTTCTGGATGCGGCCATGCCCTGCGCCCGGCTGGCCGCCATCGAAGGTGCCGCCGCCCGCCGGGCCCAGTTCCTGCGGATCGTTCACCTGGAACGGCTCAATGCTGTACTTGCCGAAGATCTGCGTGGTGTCGTTCGGGAGGTAGGTGATCTTGGCGTCGTTGCTGGTGCGGTTATAGGCGAAGCTGCCGGTGCCATAGTAGTCGTTGGCCATCTGGTTTTCGATCTCGTTCGTCGTCGCCGAGCCGATCGACGTCGCGATCTTGCTCAGGTTTGCGATCATGGTTGCGGCGGCAGAGGAGATGCGCGAAGCGGGAATGGTGTTGACGTTGCTTCCCGTCTCGCCATATTCGGCGGTGAAGGTAGGCCGGCAAGCATAATTGAGATAGCCGCTCGTGTACGAAGTGTCGGGACTCGGACAGGTCGTGGGGTTGACCAGGCTCTCCCAACCCGCTACCTGAGGCTGCGGATCGTAAATCGATCCATTATATGTAGTCGAACCACTGGGATTCGTGAAAGTCGCCGGAACTTCGGAGAAGTTGCCCGCGATCATGTTGGCGTCGGGAACCGTCTGATTGCCGCTGATCAATGTCCGCCGCGTCGTCCGCTCCCAGTTGTCGAAGAAGAAGAGCTTCTTCCTGCCGGTAAGAATTTTCGGAAAGTAAACGGGGCCGCCGATGTTGAAGCCGAATTCGTCGAAGACGTTCTTCGGGAGCAACCCGGAGATGGTGGTATACGGACGGGCGTTGATCGAGGCATCCTGGTAGTACTCCCACAAGCTGCCATGGAGGTTTCTCGTTCCGCTCTTGGTGGTGATCTTGATCGATGCGCCACCCGCCTGGCCCTGCTCGGCGGTGAAGTCGTTGGTGGTGACGCTGACGTTCTCAATCGAGTCGGCCGGCGGAACGTAAGCGATGAGATAAGTCAGCCAGCCGTAGTAGTTCACCGCGCCATCGATACGCGTCGTGTTGCCGTTCATGTTCACGCCGTTAATGTTGACCGACATGGCGCGCGCAGGGTTGGAAGCGGTTGAGTTCTGCTCCTTCACATTGGACCCGCCGGGGAGGAGCGTGTAGAGAGACTCAAAACTGCGCCCCTGGCTGGAGGTCATCGGCAGTTGCGAGATCTCTGTTTGACTGATTTCGCTATTGACTTCGGCTGTTTCCGTCTGTAATACCGGAGGCGCCTCGGTCACGAGGATCTGTGTCGTGACGGTTGCCGGTTTCAGCGTCACATCCACACGCACCTGGCGGTTGACTTCGATCTGGATGTCCTTTTCCGTGAACCCGGCAAAGCTCCCCTTGGCCGGGAGGGACACGGTATATAACCCGGGCAGCACGTCGAGAATCACGTAAGTGCCCGATCCGGTGGACGTGGTCCTGCGTGTTTCGCCCGTACCTTGATTGGTAATTGTTACCGTTGCACCGGGAATGATCCCGCCGGCTGTGTCGCTCACTGTTCCCGTGATTGAGCCGTAGAGAATCTGCGCGTTTGCGGTGCTGCCCCCGAGAAACAGCGTTAGAAGCGCGACCGCCATCAGCAGTATTCTGATCGCACCTGTGTTGACTCGACGGTTGATCCCTGGCCTTGCTGACATAATCTCCTCCGAAAAGCTGTTTATTTCCTGCGTTCTTGTCAAGCTTCGCGAAAATTGCCTGGCAAACGATCCGCCAAATTCGCCAAAGCCGCCCGCTCCGCGTAAATCGCTCCACACGCTTCGTATCCAGATGCAATCTGCCGCAGCACTTTAATTTGTGACCCGAACTATAGAAGCGTTTTGTTCGGGTTGTCAAGCCAGAAAAGGGGTTTATTCAGGAATCCCGATATTAGAGGCAATTCGTTCCTGAGCGAGCATGGATTTGAACTGAAAAGCATCTCTATTGTTTTGTTGACTTTAATTGCTTTGTTGGCGTTAAAAATTTAATCATCAAATGGCAAGGCGCTATTGGGAAGACTGGTTCCCCACGGCTTCGTCCGGCGTGTCTGGGGAAGTTCCTGGGGGCTAGGGGGTCAGCAAGGGCTTTAGTTCGCCGGTTGAGCCTGCTCGCGCACAGGCCGGCGCTGAAACACGAGCGCCGCCGCTCCCCGGAGCCGGGCGATTTCCCCTTCGTGCGTAGGAAGAATCCGTGGAGGCGCCCCAGCCAGCGCCAGTTTAGCCGCCTCCTTTTCAATAATTGGGCTGAAGCGGTGCCAGGCAGAGCTAATGTCGCCCGCAATCAGAATCAAACTCGGAGCCAGGCCGGCGATGATAGGCCCCAGTCCACGCCCGATGTACAGCGCCTGTTTGGCCAGCGCCTGGGCGGCATACTTGTCGCCCTCCTCGGCCCGGTTGAGCAATTCCTGAAATGTAATTGCAGGGGCTTTGGTCTGGAGTTCCTGGTAGTACCGGAGCGCGGCCTTGCAGGAGGCGACCGTTTCCCAGCAACCTCTCCGGCCGCACCCGCAGCGGAGACCGGAGGGATCCAGCGAAATGTGTCCGAACTCCCCGGCCATTCCGTGGAGGCCTGAGATGAGTTTCCCGTTCGCGAAGATCCCGGTTCCCACGCCTTCCGACACAGTTACCTGCACGATATCGCGGATGCCATCAATGTGCCCAAAGGTGAGTTCCGCCAGCAGGCTCGTGGTGGCCGCGTTTTCCATGTTCACCGGCAGGCCCATCCTCTTTTCGATCATGCCTTTCAAATCGAAGTTGGGCCAGTGCAGGTTGGGCGCAAAGATCAGACGCTGGGTGCCGGGATCAATTCTGCCGGGAAGACTGATGCCGATCCCTTCGATCGACTTGCCCGCCAACGCATCCCGCATGCGCAGCATGCAGTCCGTCATGAGCCGTGTCGAGGCGCCGGGGTCGGAGGTAAGCGGCACCTGGGAGCGTGAAAGCAGGCGGCCATTGAGGTCCACCGCGGCAATCGTCGCCTGCCTCGGATGAATGTCGACAGCAATCACCATCAGGTCTTCATTCAGCCCTAAAAGTGTTGGGCGGCGTCCGCGTGGTGAAGAAGCAACAGCACCCTCGCATACCCACTTCTCCTGGATGAGTTGCTCGACGATCTGCGAAACAGTGCTTCGTTGCAGCCCGGAACGGCGCGACAAATCGGCCCGGGAAATCGGCTGGCTCGCCCGGATCAGCTCTAACACAATATCGCGATTGATGTGGCGTGCTGTCTCGCTGGACGCAAGCTGAACATCCGTCAGATCGATATGCCTTATACCCCTCGCCTGTTGCCGCATTTGCCCCTGAGCTTCTCCCCCCTGCGCGACAGGCTACAGCGAGCTAAAGCGCGCAGGCACATTGCACCCTACTTCCGGAAGGTGGAAGCATATCACGAGTCGCTGAATTCGGCGAATGGCCGCGCGAGGGTTCCGATCCATTCTATGAGACTGATCTCCTCCAAGGCCACAGGCATAAGAGCACTGCGATTCGTGGGCCGGGTAATTTAGGCGAATTGTATCACCGGGTGCGGATTCTTAAGGTGAGAACGGTCCTTCGACTCCGCTGTGCTCAGGATGACAAATACGCTCTTTGTGGCGCCCGCATTCGGCTCCCGGATTCCTGCTTGCGAGGCAGGGAGCGCGGAACAGCATTTACACTGGTAGGCGGAGAATCCTGAGTTTTTCGATCAAGTTCCTGCCAAAATTTTTGGCACGGCGAACGAGCGGACCAGGAAGAGCGCGAAAAGGCGCAGGCGCGCGGCAGGAAACTCTGGGGTTCGATGGCGCAGGCGCGCGAGAGCGCATGCACCAAAGGAGGAGTATGAAACGGCGTGATTTTCTGGTGAAGAGCACCGCGGCTGTTGTTGGCTTGGCCGGTTCTGAAAAGTTGCTCCACTCGTCGATGGCGGGCGAAGGAGGCCAGCAAGGCACGACCCAGGTTTCCAGTCCGCCCGCGGCCAAAGCGGGGCAGGTTACCGGTCGCGGCTCTTCAGTTGCCCGTGTGGGCGGCACTCCGGAAAGCAAGTTCCCGCCCAAGCCGCCGGTCTTCGCTGCATCGCGCCTGTCGCCCGAGGTGAAGATCTCGCCGATGACCTTGGAAGAACGGCTGCGGCGCGGGATTGTGCCGCGGCGGGGCTTCTGCAGCACGATTCCCGGCACGACGGTCAGCGAGGGGCTGACCTCCGGCAATGGAGCGATGGTTATCGAGGCGACGTGCGATCCCTACTCGGAGCAGATTCTTTTCCACCACGAAAGCCTTCTGATGCCGTGGAAGAGGCCCTTCGAGGCGCCCCAGGCCGCGGAGATATTTCCGCAAGTGCGGCAAATGATCTTGGAGGGGAAATACAAGGAAGCGATTGAATTGGCTTTCAAGGAAATGGACAAGGGCCCGGTCAAGGTGAATACTTTCCCGCACCCGACTGTGCCGGCATTCACGATGCGTCTCGATCTTGCGAAGAGCGCGGCGGCCAAAGACTATTTGCGCACGGTGAACTTCGAGAGCGGCGAAGTGAGCGCGCACTGGAGCGACGAGCGTGGCAACTGGGTGCGCCGGAGCTTTGCGTCCCGGCCCGACAACGTCGTGGTCCAATGGCTCACCGCCCCGAAGGGACAATCGGTAAACGCCCGCATCGCCGTGGAGAAGCCCGCGGCGCGGATGCGCATGTTTGGAGCAGCTGGAGGAACAAGCGAGGTTCAGCACGACTTCAACGAGCAACGGTTGATTTACAAGTGCCGCCTGGATCCTTCAGTAGATAACAGCGGCTACGCTGGGGTGGTGCGCGTGGCGCGCAACGGCGGCTCGGCGCGCATGGATGGCGACACACTGGTGGTCGAGAATGCGTCGTCGGTGATGCTGCTGACGCGCATCGAATGGTTCGCGGAAACCAGCGAGGACAAGGTGGAAGCTCTGCGGCAGGCTGTGGAGCAGTTGAGCCCGGAGTATGACGCGATCCTGGAGCGGCACCGCAAGGTCCAGTCGGAAGCGATGAGCCGGGTCACCGTGGACTTCGGCGGCGCCTCTCAATATGGAATGTCCTCTGAGGAACTGCTGGCCGATCAGCGGTCGCGACAGGACTACTCGCCAGCGCTGCTGGAGAAGATCTTTGAGATGGGACGTTACTGGTTCATGTACACCAGCGGCAAGTATTGCAGCATGGCGGCGGAAGTGAATGCCAACATCAACCTGCAGATTGCGCCCGGCGTGCAGGCCGATCTGCGCGAAGGCATGGACGCCTACTTCAACTGGATGGAGAGCCTGGCCCCGGACTTCCGGGTGAATGCGAAGAATATCTTCGGGATGCGCGGCACCCATTATTCCCTCTGCCCGCAACAAGGAGTCGGCGTCGCGTTCCATTACTCGACCGCCGCTTCGACCGGAGAGATATGGCCTCATCCCTATTGGCTTTCAGCGGGAGGCTGGTGCGTCCGCCCGTTCTGGGATCACTATCTCGTAACTGGCGATGTGGATTTCCTGCGCAACCGCATCGTGCCGGCATATAAAGAGCTGGCGCTGTTTTACGAGGATTTTCTGACGGTCACCGGCAAAGATGGGAATTACATCTTCGTCCCATCCTTCTCGCCGGAGAACAATCCCGCGAACACCAGTCCTTCAGCCATGCTGGTGATCAACGCCACCATGGACATCGCGGTTTGCCGGGAGGTTCTGACCAACCTGATCGAGGCGTGCGAAGTGCTGGGGAGCGACGCCGGCAACATTCCGAAGTGGAAGGCCATGCTGGCCAAGATGCCGCCGTACCTGATGGAGCCCGACGGCACCTTGAAGGAATGGGCCTGGCCCACGCTCGAAGAGCGTTACAGCCATCGGCATATCTCACATCTGTATGGTGCCTGGCCGGGGGACGAGATCGATCCGGACCGGACGCCGAAACTGGCTCTGGGGGCGATGATGGCCGACCGGAGGCGGGTGCCGGAGAGGCTGGCCGCTCACGGCCGTTGCCATCGCGCCCTGGTTGGGGCGCGGCTCAAAGACTGCTACATGGTG
>JBEKZR010000200.1:0-6818 GCA_049509715.1 Occallatibacter sp.
GTTTAGGAACTCGGGGTTGAAGGTCTTCTTCACCTCTTGCTTGACTAACTCCTCGACCTTGTCACTTACTATGTCTTCGCGGTCGCTTTGGAAGCCGAGGCCTTGCCTCTTCATCAGGTGGCGCGCGCCGATGTTCGAGGTCATGATGAGGATGACGTTCTTGAAATCGACAGTGTTGCCCAGACCGTCGGTCAACTGGCCGTCCTCAAAGACCTGGAGCAGGATGTTGAAGACATCGGGGTGGGCCTTCTCGATCTCGTCGAGTAGGACGACCGAATAGGGCGAGCGCTTGACGCGCTCGGTGAGCTGGCCGCCCTCCTCGTATCCCACGTATCCCGGAGGCGAACCGATGAGCTTGGAGACAGAGTGCTTCTCCATGAACTCCGACATGTCAAAGCGGATGAGGGCCTTGTCGGAGCCAAAGAGGAACTGGGCCAGGGTGCGGGCCATCTCGGTTTTGCCCACGCCGGTGGGGCCGAGGAAGAGGAAGCTGCCGATGGGGCGGTGGGGCGACTTGAGGCCAGCGCGGGAACGGCGGATGGCGCGGGCCAGCGCGCTAATGGCCTTGTCCTGGGAGATGACGCGCTTGTGCAGCTCTTCTTCGACGCGGAGGAGCTTCTGCGTCTCTTCTTCCTTGATGCTGTTGACGGGAACGCCGGTCCAGCGGCTGACCACATCCTCGATGTCCTCGCGGCCGACGATGCCGGCTGCTGAGTCGTCGAGGTGGTACTTGTCGCGCAGGGCGCGCAGGCTTTCGCGCTCCTTGCGCTCCTCGTCGGAGTAGAAGCGCGCCTTCTCGAACTCATGGTTGGCGATGGCCGAATCCATGCGGTGCACGATGAACTTGATGCGCTTCTGGACCTCGGTAATCTCCTCGGGCAGCGAGGTCTGGCGGAGCTTGACGCGGGCGCCCGCTTCGTCGATGAGGTCGATGGCCTTGTCGGGCAGGAAGCGGTCCGGGATGTAGCGGCTGGAGTGGGAGACGGCAAACTCGACGGCGGCATCGGTGTAGCTGACGGCATGGAACTTTTCGTAGCGGTCCTTGATGCCGTGGATGATACTGACGGCTTCGGTCTCGTTGGGCGGAGGAACTTTGACGGCCTGGAAGCGGCGCTCGAGGGAGCGATCCTTCTCAATGGACTTGCGGTACTCTGCCGGGGTGGTGGAGCCGATGCACTGGATTTCTCCGCGGGAGAGCGCCGGCTTGAGGATGTTGGCCGCGTCGAGCGAGCCCTCGGCCGAGCCCGCGCCAACCAGAGTGTGCAACTCGTCGATGAAGACAATGGAGTTCTGGCTATCCATCAGCTCTTTCATGATGGTTTTCAGGCGCTCCTCGAACTGGCCGCGGTACTTGGTGCCGGCGACGATGAGGGAAAGATCCAGACTAAGAACGCGCTTGTCGGCGAGGAAGCTCGGTACTTCGCCGTTGGCGATGCGCTGGGCGAGGCCTTCGACGATGGCCGTCTTGCCCACGCCGGGCTCGCCGATGAGCACGGGATTGTTTTTGGTGCGGCGGCAGAGAATCTGGATCACGCGCTCGAGTTCGCCCTCGCGGCCGACGAGGGGATCGAGCAGGCCGTCCATGGCGGCCTGGGTCAGGTCGCGGCTGAACTCGGCCAGCAGGCTGGACTCGCGCTGGCGCTGCTGCGGCGGCGCCTTCTCCTGGGTGACGCGGCCCAGTTCGTCGCGAATCTGCGCCAGCTTCAGGCCGCGCTCCTGGAGGATCTCCGAGGCGAAGCACTTCTCCTCGCGTAAGATGCCGAGCAGCAGGTGTTCGGTGCCGATGTGCTTGTGGCCGAGGCGTTCGGCTTCCTCCGCCGCATAGGCCAGCACGCGCTTGCACTCGTTCGAAAGCGGCAGGTCAACGCTGGTCGAAACCTTTTCGCGGATGGTGGTGTGCGCCTCGATCTGCTTGCGGATGGACTCCACCGAGGTGTGGGAGCGCAGGAAACGGTTGCTCAACGGCTTGTCCTCGCGCAGCAGGCCGAGCAGCAGGTGCTCGGTCTCGATATAGGGCGAGCCGAACTGGCTGGCCTCATACCGCGCAAAGAAGATCACGCGACGCGCCTTCTCCGTATAGCGTTCGAACATGTGGTCCCCCTTGATGCAGGTTATCGGCAGAAGCGGTTTCGAGTTCATCCCCGCTTCAGCCCGCCAGCGCGTACCTCTCTTTTACCTACGCCGCCGGAGCTTCCTTTGGAAATACAACTTTCGCTCCAAACAGTCTCTGGGAATGGTTTCAGAGCTTGACTGCCGCTCCATCGTCCCCGGCGAACGCGCCGCGGAGGGACTTCCATCCTGCCCAGGCAACCTGGCTGGGACAAGAACTCATCCGTTTCCAGACTGCTACCTTATTAAGACTCAAAAACCAGCCGAAAGGGTGCTTTTCCCGTCAAACGTTTCCGGCTGGCAATCTGGTTTGGGGAGCGGCTGCCGGAGTGGCCAGCCCCAATTTTCCGCTTTCAAGGCGCAAAATCCGCGTACATCGCGCGGCCAGGTCGGGGTTGTGCGTCACCAAAATCGAGGTGAGGCCGTGGGTCGAGTGCAGCCGTTCAATCAGGTCGAAGACGCGGCCGGCGGTGGTCTCGTCCAGGTCGCCGGTGGGTTCGTCGGCCAGGAGCAGCCGAGGGTTGTTGACCAGCGCGCGGGCCAGCGCCACGCGCTGCTGTTCGCCGCCGGAGAGTTCGCCGGGCCGGTGGCCGGCGCGATCCTCCAAGCCAACCTCCCGGAGCCAGTTGGCCGCCGCCTGAAACGCCTCGAACTTGGGTTTACCGCCCGCAAGCTGCGGCATAGCCACGTTTTCCAGCGCCGTAAACTCCGGCAGCAGGTAATGGAACTGCCAGACGTAGCCGATCTCCCGGTTGCGAAAGGCCGCGGCCTCGCGCGGGGAGAGATGGGCCACGTCGATTGAGGCGCAGTATACAGTTCCCGCGGAGGGAGTATCAAGGGCGCCCAGAATGTGCAAAAGTGTGCTTTTTCCCGCGCCGGACTGGCCCACGATGGCCACCATTTCACCCGCCTCGACCTGCAGGTTGAGGCCCACAAAGAGGTTAAGGGCGCCGCGGGCTGTCTTGTAGGTCTTCTGGAGGCCGTTTACCTGGATGATCGGAGCTTGGCCAGCCTGGGTCCGGGCCTGAATCTGCGCCCGCGACTCCGAGTCCCGCGCTGTGCGGGAGGCCTGGGGAGCGGCCGCTGGAGTGGTTTGGGTCATCCGGCTGGCTCTATTTTACCGTGCATGGGGGCGAATTCCGCGCAAGCGGCGGAGGGATGGGGCAAATCGGTAATACTCCGGCGCGGGTTACGGATTGTGGATGAAGAGAGATCAGGGGTCAGGGGGCAGAGATCATGGGTCAGGGGTCGGGGGTCGGTAGTCGGGGAATCGCATTCTTTCTGCGACAAACAATCGCGTGGCAAGGATGGGCAGCCGTGTTTACCTGGCGGGCGGGATCGCGGCCGCATTCAGCCGCGCGATGCGGCCGTTGGGACCGACGACGAAGGGCAGCGAGAGAGCATTCCAGTTGCCGTCGTCGAGGGGCTGCCAGGTTTTGCCGTCGTCGCGGCTGATGTCCGAGCCGTTGGTGCCTACGGTAATCCAGAGCTCGAGCGCTTCGCTCCATTGGACGGAGGAGCGAAAGCCGTGCGGCGGGGACTTCGCGGCCCTCCATTTCCGCCCGCCATCTTGTGTCCATGCCGCAGTACCCATGCTCTCATTTGGTTTCAAATAGTCGCCACCGACGGCAAGGCCGGTTTTCAGACTCTTGAAGAACAGGGAGAAGACCCCCGATGAGTCAGTTCCGCCGGCTATGGGCACTGCAACTCTGAGACAAGGTCCGGAGCCATCTCCCATGTAAAGCAGCGCCGAAATAAGGGCAGAGGCTCCCGCCTTTCCTCCGGTTCCAAGGATGTATCGACGTGAGCCAAAGATAAAAGCAGACGAGTTGCTTGCGGCAAATGCAGCCTCGTCCTCTCTCGATTCGCAGCCGGCATCGTCAATGAACCAGCCGTGGCCAAGCAACATCACTTCTGTTTCAAACCTGCCCTTTAGCGGATCGCCAATCAGGACTCCTGTGTTGCGATCTCCGATCGCGAATCCGAAGTCCCCACGCTGAAATCTCAACACGTCCCAGAATCCGTCTTTGTCTTCGTTGTGGTTATTCAACTTCCACGTGTTGCATCCATCTGTGGTTTTGTACAGCCGGCTCTTTTCGCCGGGGCCGGAGGCCAACACGATAGCCGTCTTCGCATCCCACGCTTGCACGCCGCGGAAGTCGAGGGTTGCGCCGTCTTTATTCGCGTCCGGAACGGCGCACTTCAGCCAATGCGCGCCACCGTCGATGGTGCGCAGCACCGTTCCGCCCGTTCCGCTGGCCCAGGCAACCGTGCCGTCCACCGAATCAATCCCGCGCAGGCCGGCCGTCGTGCCCGAGTCCTGCATCTGCCAGACCTGCTGCGCCTGGGGTGGGGCCGGTGGGGACGCCGGAAGTTGCGATTGGGCAGAGGCCATTGCGGAGGCCGCGAGAAGCAGGGTGAGCCGGAGAACTTGCATGGCAGGAAGTATAGACGCGCGCTCCGCGGCAACGCCATACGCGCTTCAGTACGCGATCTTGTTCGGCGAGGCGATCCAGGCGGCGAAGCTCGACCAGGCTTCCTCTGCGAGCAGTTGCGTGGCGGGCAGCGAGCGGGCGGGCTGGTCCTTGCGCAACTCCTCGTAGAGGAATGCGTCGTCGAAGCCGGCGCGGGCGGCGTCGGCGGCGCTGGCGCCGTAGTAAATGACGTCTATTCGCGCCCAGTAGGCCGCAGCCAGGCACATGGGGCAGGGCTGGCAACTGGCGTAGAGTTCGCAGCCGGCCAGCGTGAATGCGCCCAGCGCCTGGCAAGCCGCGCGGATGGCGTTCACCTCGGCGTGCGCTGTGGGGTCATGGGCCGTGGTCACCGTGTTGACGGCCTCGGCGACGATTACGCCGCCGCGCACGATCAGGGCGGCAAACGGCCCGCCCGCGCCAGCAACCACATTCTGAGTGGCCAGGTGAATGGCGCGGCGCAAAAACTCCGGGTTGGGCGCGGCGGGCATCGCCGCTAGTGTATCGCAGCCTTCTTGGCCGCATTCGCGGCGGGCCTGGCGGAAAAGCCATCCGCCGCCGCTAAGCGCCTCACCGCGGCCCGGTCAGAACGTGTATCCGCGGTTCGGGATGTATTCGCATTTCAAGAGCCCGTCGCGGTAGTCGATGTGCATGATCAAAAGACCGAAGGTATTGGCTCCCATGGATCCCGATATCTCCATCCCCACGCTCTTTGAGGCCATCGAGGTGTCCGCGGCGAAGACGTTAGTCACCCTTTGAGACATGTGAGCAAAGTTGTAGGTGACCTCGTCGGCGATAAGAACCTTATGCGATTGCCCCGCGGGGCCTCCCATGTCCGTTTCATGGACCTTGGAAACCTCCCTGGCGACGCCGGGAGAGATGTTGGTGGCGGAAGCGCCCAGGTCGAGGATAAAAAGCTTGACCGTGGAGGCGCTGAGGGCAGTGGGGAGAATCAGGTTGTTGGCGACGCGGTAAATCTGCGTGTAATCCTTCATCTCCGGCGCGATATAGCGGTCAAACGGACCCGCCTGGGCAGCGCCGGAATCCTGCGCCTGGGCGGTGTTTGTCTTCAGGCTGGGCGCGGGGGCAGTCCCTTCAGCCGGGTTCACGGGCAGAGGCCCCAGGTGCAGCTTGCGCATGGGATAGTCCAGGGTCACAAGATAATCGGAAAAGACGTCCATGCCGATCAGGCCGTCTCCATCGTCGAAGGGACTGGCGCTGTCGATCACGTTCACAACGCAGTTCTGGAATTCCAGATTTCCGATCTTGATGGAGTCCGCATAGGCGCGGTACGTGGGCTTGGAGCCCGGACCGCCCGGCGCCGGTTCAGATAGGCGCTTGAGTCCGGCATGTTCGGCCATGGGACGGTAAACCGTCAGACCGCCTTCCCCGGCGCCAAATTGCAGCCGGGAGGGAGTGCCGTTCAGTCCCACTTCCAGCCCGAAGCCGCGCGTGATATTTTCCATGTCAGGACCAGAAAAGCCCTTCAGGCTGATGAAGGGAACATCAGCGGGAGCCGCCGTTGAAACCAGGTGGCAGGCCCTCTGCGGCTCACTTGCTTGCTTCTTCCAGCGATCCATATCCGCGCGCAGTTGACGTATCGTCTCCTGGTCGTCCCCGTTGGGCGCCGACAGATAGGCTTCCATCTCCGTAATGCGCTGCGCCAGGGGCAGGGTCTGAATCCACGCCAAGCGAATCTCCGGGTCATCGGGATCAATCTGATGCGCGAGGAGAATCTGCTGGCGCTCCGTGGCGTAGCGGGAGGTGATCCTTAAGAACCGGGCAAAAAGCAGGCGGGTGCGGGGATTGCACGGGTCCAGCTTGTAGGCCGCAAGCACGGTTTGCTCCACGACCCAGGGCTCGCCCTGGCGAAACTCGACCTCGCCGCGCAGCGTAAGCAGCGGCGCCGAGGCGGAAGCGGCTGTCAAGGCGGTCTTTACGATATCGGCGGCCTCCTGCACCTTCTGCTCGCGCAACAGCGCGTGAACCAGCCCGGCGGTCGCATCCACATTGCCCGGATGCGCGGCCAGATCGGCGCGGTAGAGACCTTCCGCTTTCGCGTAATCCGCCGCCAGCAACGCCTTGTCAGCCTCGGTGGGCAGATTATGCTTCACCACATTGCAACTGACCCCATACATGCACTGCGCCGAAAACACCAGCACCGCAACCCCAAGAACCAACCGCCCAGAAAACCGCAAAATTGATATTGCCACTGGAATTCACCCCATCCTCAAATCG
>JBEKZR010000201.1:0-6776 GCA_049509715.1 Occallatibacter sp.
CGGCGGAGCGGAAATCGTCAAGCACCTCAAAACCGGCAGCGCCTACTACGCTCCCTCAGCCGCGGCAACAGAAATGGTCGAGGCCATCCTCAAGGACAAGAAAAAGATTCTTCCCTGCGCCGCCTACCTGCAGGGCGAGTACGGCATCGAGGGCTATTTCATCGGCGTGCCCTGCAAGCTGGGCGCCGCCGGCCTGGAAAAAATCATCGAGATCAAGCTCACCCCCGAAGAGGACGCCGCCCTGAAAAAGAGCGCCGCCGCCGTTAAAGAACTCTGCGCCGTCATCGGCGTCTAACCCGCAGCGCCCTCCACAAGAATTCTGGATGCCCCACCCTGACCGCGCTCTTTTTTGCTGTTAGGTGGGGTATCCATACCAATGGCTCTTATGATCCCTGTTCGCTGGCCTTTGCAACCTTTTCCCCGAATCTGTGTCTATTAAGGCGAACGGCACGCCAGCCGGGCAATTCCCACGGCTGTTGCATTGCTTATCTTCATGGAACGAGGAGGTATTACACATGACCAGGACGATCCATACAACCCGGACCGCGCTGCTCGCAGCCACCTTCGCCGCAGCCCTTCTGGGCCTTCCCCAGGCTTCATTCGCTGTGCCCCGAGGCTCCGGCGCGGGCGTACAGGCCCCGCAGGACAGCCCGGCGGCCAGCGACGCCGCGGCCCGGCTGAACAAGAAACAATTTCAAAACGTTAGGGTGACCGTGGACTCGAACGGCATCGCCACCCTCTCCGGAACCGTCGACCTCTACGAGTACAAGCTAGACGCAGACAAGCGCGCCCACAAAGCCAAAGGCGTCACCGCCGTCCGCAACGACATCCAAGTCGCCGGCCCCACCGTTCCCGACGGCGAGTTGCAGGCCAAGCTGGGCGAAAAGCTGGAGTATGACCAGGTCGGCTATGGGAATGTCTTCAATGCCATCAGCATTAACGTCCAGAACGGCGTCGTCACCCTCGGCGGTCATGCGCTCAGCTACCCGGCCCGAGACTCCGCCCTGGCCCTGGTCAGCACGCACCCAGGCGTCAAAGACGTAGTCGACGACATCCTGGTGGATCCTCCCTCACCCATGGACGACGGCATTCGCCTGGCGGAATACCGCGCCATCTACGGTTACCCGTCTCTGAACAAGTACGCCATGGACCCTGGCAAGACCATTCGCATCTCCGTGCAGAACGGCCATGTCGAGCTCTACGGCACCGTCGACACCCAGGCTGACAAGGAAACCGCCTTCATGCGCGCCAACGGCGTCCCCGGCGTCTTCAGCGTGAAGAACTACCTCGAAGTAGCCAACCAGCCCACGGAGATGCAGAAATAGGTCCTTCGGTCCCGCGCGGGCGGCGGGTCCGGGCAGGCAGGTCCGCGCTTCAGCCCCAACCCGCCAGCAACCAAGTTGAGAAACTGAGGGGGAAATGACCTCCTCCACCCTTGTGGTGATCGCGAAGGATACGGACGGTTTCAATCAGGCCGGCGCGGAGGCTATTCCGCCAAAACTGGCCGGCACTGGGTCATCCATTTATCTGCCGGTCCCCTACTGACAATGAATGGTGAATCCAATCTTCTGCTGAACTGGATTTGGAGATTCGATGATTAGGTTCACCCAGCCGTGATAATCGGCGAATTGCCCTGTATTCGCGCCTAGTTGCCAATCATAATAGACCGGCACGGAATGGTTGGCCCGCGGTATACTAACTGCCTCAGACCTGGTCGTATGGCCGCCGTCGTTGCGGTTAAAGCGGTAAGCGACCTCGGTGGGTCCGGTGCTGATTAAACCCCAGCCAAATTTCAGATTGACAGGACATGAACCTGTGTATTGAAAGCCCGGGGCAACCTGGCCATTGGCGCGCAGGGAAGATCCTCCTACCCGAACGGTCTGAGCCATCAGGCTGAGAGATCCCAGGCAGAAGAGAATCCCCAGTACGCTTGCAGTCTTGTTGATTTTCATTTCTTCCCCTTTCGTCCGGAATTCCTGTTCTCCTCTTCCGGCACGCCCACTATATCTCAAATCACCCCGCGCTGTGTTCATTTTTCTGCGCCTTCATTCCCAAGACCCTATCGGGACCGTAAAGGGTCTTCGCCGGAGAACAGAAGCCGGATGTTCCCCTCTCCACCCCTCAAGTAAACTGATCCTCAGGTCCCCATGCCAGGTCTGTGGTCCAGGACGCGCACAACGCTGGAGATGATTAAGTGGGAGCACTCCGTCTTTGCGCTGCCCTTTGCTCTAACGGCCGTCATCCTCGCCGCAAACGGCCTGCCCACTCTGCGTACCTTAGCCTGGATTCTCGTCGCCATGGTCGCCGCCCGCTCCTCGGCCATGGCTTTCAACCGCTGGGCCGACGCCGATCTGGACGCCGCCAATCCCCGCACCCGCAGCCGCGCCATTCCCGCCGGCTTGCTCTTGCGCCGGTTTGTTCTCGGCTTCACGGTGGTCGCCGCGCTCATCTTTGTCCTGGCCGCCGCCCAGCTCAACCGGCTCACCCTCTGCCTGTCGCCGTTGGTCCTTGCTGTGCTGTTGGGCTACAGCTACATGAAGCGCTCCACCCGCTGGTCGCACCTGGGGTTGGGGTTGGCGCTGGGGCTGGCGCCGTCGGCCGCGTGGATTGCCGTCCGCGGCTCTCTCGATCCCCGCATCCTGGTGCTGACGGCAGCGGTGACGCTGTGGGCGGGCGGCTTTGATGTGCTCTACGCCTGCCAGGACGTCGATCACGACCGCGCCGCCGGCCTCTTCAGCCTGCCCCAGGCCGTCGGCCTTCCGGCTGCATTCTGGACGGCGCGGACGATGCATCTGGCCATGCTGGGGCTGCTGGCCTGGTTTGGCGTACTGTTTCATTTTCGGACACTCGGCTGGCTCGGCATTGCCGCCGCTGGCCTGCTGCTGGCCTATGAGCACTCCCTCGTTTCCCCCCGCGACCTGCGCCGCCTGAATGCCGCATTTTTCACCATGAACGGCGTCATCGCCATGGTTTTTCTTGCCTTTGTGGCAGCCGACCTTTGGCTGCGGAGCTGATTTTCATGCCTGCCGGCAAATTCCCTGACGAAACACCGATCGAGCTGTGGTATGGTGCCAGAAAGCACTCCACACAGGACGCTACTGCGGCATTTGCCCCGCACACATCGACAGGAGAACTAGGCATCGGCATGAAGATCGCGATCCAGGGTGAACCGGGCTCATTCAGCCACGAAGCGGCGATGAAACTGGTCGCCGACGCGGTCATCGTGCCGTTCTCACTCTCCGCCGACGCCTTTGCCGCGCTCGCCGACGGAACCGTGGAGGCCACCGTCATTCCCATCGAAAACAGTCTGGCCGGCTCGGTCCTGGAGCACTTCGACCTGCTGCTGGCCCACGATGTGAAGGTCGAGGCGGAGACGCTGTCGCGCATCCGCCACAACCTCATCGCCATCTCCGGAGCCTCGATCGGCGAGATCGACCGTGTCTTCTCGCATCCTGTAGCCCTGGCGCAGTGCAGACGGTTCCTGGCCCAGCACTCCAGGATGGAGGCCTACGCCTTTTACGACACCGCCGGCAGCGTCAAGCAACTGATCGAGCTGCGCGACCACCACGCCGCGGCCATCGCCAGCGAGGCAGCCGCGCACTATTACGGCGCGCAGATCCTCCAGGCCGGCATTGAGGACAACCCGGAGAACTTTACCCGCTTCTTCCTCGTCCGCCGCGCCGTGGACTCCGTTCCCGATCCCCAGTCCAACAAGATCAGCCTGGCGTTTTCCGTGGAGAATCGTCCCGGATCGCTCGTAGCCGCCCTCTCTGAACTCTCCGCCATCGGCACCAACCTCACCAAAATCGAGTCCCGCCCCGTCCAGGGCAAGCCCTGGGAGTACATCTTTTATGTGGATTGCCAGATCCACTCCTCCGAAGAGGGTTCGCGCGTCCTTCAGGCGCTCGCGGCCCATTGCGTCATGGTTAAGGAACTGGGCCGCTACCGGGAAGCGCGCCAGGAAGCCAAAACCGGCTGATCCCGAAACCCGCTGATCGAGGACTCGATTCACCAAATCTTGCAGGAACGGCAGAAACGAAAGGGGACGGGTATCATGCCGTCCCCTTTTTAGCCTGTATGCTCTCTGATCCTAGAAGTGATACGCCACGCCGATCGTCGGAACGTAGATGTTGTACCACTTGTTGGTGCTGAGGTTGTAGCCGCCCGTATTACCCGCCGTCTCGCCAAAAGTCGGCACCTTGGTGACAAACCCGCGATACTCCGCGCGGATGTCGTAGCTGGGGCTGATCTCATAGGCGATGCCGGCTCCGTACATGGCGCCTACCTCGGTCTGCTGCTTTGTGCCCAGGATCTTCGTGCCGGTGTTGATGATGGGCAGAAAGATGTATGCTCCCGGCCCTGCCTCGATAAACGGATTGTATTTGCGGAAGTGGAACGTGCGCACGTAGGCCGCTGATATCTCCTGGGTGCGGGTCAGAATGGGGATGCCGGCTGCGCCAATATTGGGCGCGTAATACGTGATCTTGTTCTGGTAGGTGATCCCGTAGTTGACCTCGAGGGCGCTCGAAGGCGTGAGCATGAAACGGTAGCCGGCCAGCGCTCCATAGGCGGTGGTCGAGTGGACCTCCACGTCGGTTGATGAGGCGATGAACGGCTCAATAAGCCCAATTCCGCTGATGCTGATGTCCTGGCGGCTTTCCTGAGCGCGGCCTGCGGCCACGCATACGGCTAGCAGAAATGCAATGAATGCGATCTTCTTCATTCGGTCCTGAACCTCGCGTCTGCGCAACCTTCCGGCTGGCAACGAACTGGTCGATTCCGGCGCGCCGGTTCGAGCCGGGCTCCGCTCTCAGCATTGTAACTTGCCGGGCCGGTCCGTGCCGGATTGCCCCTGCCCCGGCCATCGCGCCAGCCATTGCGCCGGAATGATCTGAGGCTATAGACGCAGCGGAAACCAAAGGGGCGCTTGCCCCGCCCAAACAACCAGGCCAGACACCCCTCACGGTTCGCTTTGATCGCACCCGCTCAGCCTGTCCGCTCCACATGATAGTAAAATGGCGGTCCCTGCTCCTTGGCCAGCGTCCGCACCGTGCGTAAAAAGGCTCTGGCCGCATAGGAGAGCGTGGCCTGCCGCCGGTGCACCAGCCGCAGCACCCGTTTGGCCTCCAGTTCGTCCACCGGGATCCGCACCAGATCCCCGGTCTCCAGCTCCCGGGCCACCGTCAGGTGCGGAACCAGCGCCACCCCGTTGCCCATCGCCACAAACATCTTGATCGCCTCGATCGTCGGCAGCTCAATCTCCATGTTCAACGGCGTCCGGTAGCGCTGAAAGGCCTCGATCACCTTGCGCCTGAACGGCGAGGCCACGTTGTGAGCCACAAAAAGCTCTTTCCCCAGGTCGGAGATGGAAACCCGCTCCGCCCCCGCCAGCGAATGATTGGGGCTCACAATGAACGCCAGGCTGTCCCCATACACGGCAATGGTGCGAAACTGCGCCGGGTCGGGACGAAACGAGACCACCCCCATCTCGAAGGTGCGCAGCATCAGTTCTTCGGGAATGCGGCTGGCCAGCATCCGGTGCACCGTCACGCTCACATGAGGAAATTCCCGCCGGAATTGGTCGATCGCCGGCAGCAGGTACATGCAGGTGTACTCGTTGGCCGCCAGTTGCAGTCTCCCCCGCTCCAGACTCTTCAGCTCGTCCAGCGCGCTCGCGGCCTCCCGGCGCAGAGCCAGCAGCCGCAGCGCATAGTCGCGCAGCAGCACCCCGGCCGCCGTCAGCGATCCGTCCCGCGCCGCGCGGTAGAACAGCGTCTCGCCCACCGCCGCTTCCAGTTTGCGGATCACCTGGCTCACCGCCGGCTGCGTCCGGTGCAGCCGCGCCGCCGCCCGCGAGAAGCTCCGCTCCTCTGCCACCGCCAAAAACGTCTCCAGTTGATGCAGTTCCATTACAAGCCTCCGAAACGCAGGGAACACCTGATCCCTGATCTCTGATTATTATAAGAAATACTAATCGCTTCCCAAAAAAGAATAACTTTGCCTTATACAGCCCCGATGCGAGATACTGGCAGTGTCGGCAGGAAGCCCAGGGCAGGCGAATTCATGACCTCAAATCACGTAGTCTTCTTCGACACCACGCTGCGCGACGGCGAGCAGTCCCCCGGCTGCAGCATGACCACGCAGGAAAAGCTCACCATGGCCCATGCCCTCGAGGACCTGGGCGTGGACATCATCGAGGCCGGCTTCGCCATGGCCTCGGAGGGCGACTTCGCGGCCATCGCCACCATCACCCAGGCCGTGCGCAAGCCGCGCATCGCCTCGCTGGCCCGCGCCAATACTGAAGACATCGAGATGGCCGCCCGCGCCCTGCAGTTCGCCGACCGCGCGCGCATCCACATCTTCCTGGCATCGAGCGACCTGCATCTCGAATACAAGCTCAAGATCGGCCGCCAGGAGGCGCTCGACCTGACGGGCGAATCCATTCGCCTGGCGCTCAAGCACGTTGAAGACGTCGAGTTCTCGCCCGAAGACGCTACCCGCTCCGATCGCGATTTTCTGGTCGAGATGGTGCGCGTGGCAGTCGAGGCCGGCGCCACCACCATCAACATGCCTGACACCGTCGGCTATACGACCTCCGAAGAGTACGCGCAAATGTTCCGCGAAGTCCGCGAGCGCGTCCCGGCCATCGACGAGCGGGGCATCGTCCTCTCCTCGCATTGCCACGACGACTTGGGCCTCGCCGTGGCCAACTCGCTGGCCGCCATCCAGGCCGGCGCGCGCCAGGTGGAATGCACCATCAACGGCATCGGCGAACG
>JBEKZR010000202.1:0-6718 GCA_049509715.1 Occallatibacter sp.
GGACCGGATTCCAACAAGGCGACGGGGCGGAAAAGGCATTCATCGAACTGCTGGGTGCCGAAAAGCAGTTGGACTTGAAGCGCCAGAAGCGCGACCAGATCAAGGCCAAGAAGCGCGCCGATCTCGAGAAGCAGATGGAAGAGGCCAAGACCGAAGAACTCAAGGAAATCAAGGAAAAGGAAGAAGCCGCGTAAGAGCGGCTTTTAGCCAGCGGTTTCATCCATCCTCTACAATTCGCACGGGCGGCCGCCGCGGCGGCCGCCCGTGCTTTTTTTCGATTGCCTGCGATGAATTCTTACGCCGCTCTTGCCAGCTTCTTGGGCCTGAAGATGCGCATGAAGACGTAGACCAGCAACTGCAGCGTGATGGCGCCGCAGCAATCGAGCAGCACGTCCCAGGGCGAGCCTGTACGGTCGGGCAGGAAGGTCTGGTGAAACTCGTCGGCGCTGGCCATGAGCACCGTTCCCAACAGCGCCAGGAATGCATCCTGCACAAAGCGGGAACGGGGCAGGGTCATCCACCAGGCGCGCAGCCACGCCAACCCGATCAAACCATAACCGATAAAGTGGCCTAACTTGCGGATCAGGTGATGGATGATCTCCCACCGGGCGTTACTGACGTGGCCGAAGATGGCCTGCCAGAGCCAGCGCAGCGGCCGGCTGGTGTGGTCGGCGCCCATGAACTCGGTCGACTCCAGCATGATGACGGCGACGCCCAGCACCACAGGCAGCCAAACGTTGATCCAGTACTTCAGGCCGCGCTTGCTATTACTCAACACGATAGTTGGGCGCCTCGCGAGTGATGATGACGTCGTGGACGTGACTTTCGCGTAGGCCGGCGCCGGAGATGCGCACGAAATGCGCCTTCTCCTGCAGCTCGGCGATGCTGCCGCAGCCCACGTAGCCCATGCCGGAGCGCAGGCCGCCGACAAGCTGGAAGACCATCGACTCCAGCGGGCCGCGGTAGGGCACGCGTCCTTCAATGCCCTCGGGAACGAATTTGGCCAGACGGTTCTGGCTGGCGCGCTCGCGCTGCACCACGCCCTCGCTGCCCAACTCCGCGCTGGCCAGATCGTCGGTGCTCTGGAAGTAGCGCTCGCCGGAGCCTTGGCTCATGGCGGTCAGCGAACCCATGCCGCGGTAACTCTTGAAGCTGCGGCCCTGGTAAAGGATGGTTTCACCGGGGCTTTCATCCACGCCCGCAAAGAGCGAGCCGATCATGACCGAACTGGCGCCGGCCGCGATGGCCTTGGTGATCTCGCCGGAGTACTTGATGCCGCCGTCTGCGATCACCGGGACCCCATGTTCGCTGGCGGCGCGAAAGGCTTCGGAGATGGCCGTAATCTGTGGCATTCCGGCGCCGGTCACGATGCGCGTGGTGCAGATGGAGCCGGGCCCGATGCCCACCTTGATGGCGTCCGCGCCAGCCTCGATCAGCGCCAGCGCGCCCTCGTATGTGGCCACATTGCCGGCCAGCAGGCCCACGCCGGGAAACTGCTTCTTCACCTCGCGCACCGCCTCCAGCACCCGCGTGGAGTGGCCGTGCGCCGAGTCGATGGCCAGCACATCCACGCGCACGCGCACCAGTTCCGCCGCCCGCTCCAGATAGTCGCCGGTAGCCCCGATGGCTCCGCCGACGCGCAGCCGGCCCTTCTCGTCCTTGCTGGCGTTGGGATACTTGAGCTTTTTCTGGATGTCCTTGACCGTGATCAGTCCCTTCAACTCGAACTGATCGTTGACCACCAGCAGCTTCTCGATGCGGTGTTTGTGCAGGATCAACTCGGCCTCTTCGAGCGTGGTGCCCACCGGCACGGTGACAAGGTTCTCCCTGGTCATCACGTCGCCGACAGGAATGTCGGTGCGGGTTTCAAAGCGCAGATCGCGGTTGGTGAGGATGCCCACCAGCCGCTTGCCCTGCGTGACCGGCACGCCGGAGATCTTGTAGCGCCGCATCACCTCGAGGGCGTCGTCGATCATCTGATCCGGTCCAATAGTCACCGGGTCCACGATCATGCCGCTCTCGGAGCGCTTCACCTTGTCGATTTCGCCGGCCTGGTCGGCGATGGTCAGGTTGCGGTGCACAATGCCGATGCCGCCCTGCTGCGCCATGGCGATGGCCATGCGCGATTCGGTCACCGTGTCCATGGCGGCCGAGATGAGGGGGGTGTTGAGCGTAATCTCGCGGGTCAACTGGGTCTGCGTGCTGACCTGCACGGGCACCACGTCGCTGTATGCGGGCACCAGCAACACGTCGTCGAAGGTGATGGCTTCCGGTAAATTTTTGGTTAACATAATGCTCTGATGCGCCTGGCGGTCCGGGGAATCGAGTCCCCGGCGCGGCAGGCGCTTCGTTCTATTGTAAAGGAGGGGGCAAGGGGCGGGTCGTTATCCCGCTTCGAGAGCGTGGAGTTTCCCGGCCTTTCCGGTGTACGCAGAAGACATCCGCGTTGCGCCGTCTCACACCCCCACCGGGAAGGGCTTGGGGCTGGATTCGTCGGTATTTGCGCCGGCGCCGGTGCGCCAGCGCTCGAAGCGCCCTTGCAGCAGGCTCATCAGGCCGGTGTACCAGTAGCCGATGACAAACAAAATCAAAAACGGGGCGGTGAAGTAGTTGTGGTTGGAAAAGGTATAGAGAATGGCGGCAAAGAAGTAGCAGCCGATGAGCAACTCGATCCACGGCGCCAGTATCAGCCGCTTGCGGTACTTGGCGGCCTGGGACTTTTCGCCCTTTTTTGCCACGCGGTACTTGGGCGTGCGCACAAAGGCGCTCTTGATGCCGAACAGAGCCTCCATCACCGCCTTGGTGTTGGTGACCGTGAGGCCGATGCCCAGCGCCATCAGGAAGGGCAGATAGAGAAAGGTCTTCATCCAGGTTTTGGGAAAGAGTTCGCGCTCGCTGGCCAGGTAAAAGAACGCGATGGAGAAGGTGGAGGCGGTAAAGAGAGGAAAATCGATCAGCAGCATCTGGAACCAGCCCTGATAGAAGCGGCAGACCATGGCCGGCAGCAGCAGCACCGACATGACGATCATCAGCGGATAACTCAGGTTGGCCGTCAGGTGGTAGACGGCCTCGACCTTGATGCGCCTGGGCACGTTCGCTTTGAACATCCGGGGCAGCACCTTGATGCTGGTCTGGATGAGTCCCTTGGCCCAGCGCGCCTGCTGCGTCTTGAAGGCGGTCATCTCTATGGGCAACTCGGAGGGACACTCGACATCGGGCAGATATTTGAACTGCCAGCCGGCCAGCTGCGAGCGGTAGCTCAGGTCGGTGTCTTCGGTGAGGGTGTCGTGCTGCCAGCCGCCGCCGTCGCGGATGGCCTGGATGCGCCACATGCCGGCGGTGCCGTTGAAGTTGAAGTAGTCGCCAGTGCGGACGCGCGCGCCATGCTCGATGATGAAGTGGCCGTCCAACAGAATGGCCTCGATCTGGGTCAACATGCTGTAGTCGCGGTTCATGTGCGCCCAGCGGGTCTGCACCATGCCGATCTCCGGCTCGGCAAAGTGGTGGATGACCTTCATCAGCCAGTCGGGCGGCGGCACGAAGTCGGCGTCGAAGATGGCCACAAACTCGCCCCTGGCAATCTTCAGGCCTGCGTCCAGAGCCCCGGCCTTATATCCATAACGGTTGGCGCGGTGAATGTAGACGATGGGGTAACCAAGCGCCGCATAGCGCTCGACGATGCCCTTGGCCACCGCCTGGGTTTCGTCGGTCGAGTCGTCCAGCACCTGGATTTCAAGCTTTTCGCGCGGATACTCCATTGCGCACACCGCCTCGATCAACCGGTCGATGACGAACTGCTCGTTGAAGATGGGCAGTTGCACGGTCACCCGCGGCAACTCGTCGAAGCGCCGGGGCGGGTCGGGACGGTAGTTTTTGCGGTACTTGAAATAGAGGTAACAGAGCGTGTAGCGGTGAACGCCGTAGAGCGCCAGGACGATCATCACCGCAAAGTAGGGCAGCAGCACCGCCGCGTCAAAGAAGTTCCAATGGTAGAGCCCCTTGAAGGTCTGGTCGGCAAACTGCGCCTTCAGGTAGTGGCGCAAACCGTTCTGGGGCGCAAGGGCCAGAAGCGCGTGGAGGCGCATCGCCAGCCCGCGCAACAGGCTGGGGGCTGAATTCAGACCGGTCACAAGCGCGGCGAACAAGAGGAGCCTCCACTGTCAGGATACCGGCAATTGTAGTCGATGGGGGTGCGATTGGCGGATTTGAACGGCTGCGTTGTTTCCCGGGCCCGAGAATCCAAAGCAGGAGCACCTGGGGCAGGATAACTGCGGAACGTGCGCGAGTTGCGGGAAGCAGGAAGATAATGGTAGTAATCAATCGCAGTACTTTTCGGGAGGAAATGTGATTCGAACGAGGAAGAGTTCATTCTGGCAAATGAGACAGTGGCCCGCGGCCTGTATGTTGGTGTGCTTTCTTATCTTCGCAGTTGTGCCGGCTGCGTATGGGCAAAGCGATCCAGTCGACAAGTTGATCAAGAAACTGAACGGCAAACAATCTACTATCCTCAAAATGGGGACCATTGTGGAGCTGGGCAAGACCGGGGATCCCCGTATCATCGATCCCCTGATTCCTCTGCTGAGAGATGAGAATATAGCCATCAGATTTTTTACTGCTCAGGCGCTGGGCAATACCAAGGATCTCCGTATCATCGATCCCCTGATTCCTCTGCTGAAGGACGGGGATCAAGGCGTCAGAGTTGCGACTGTTCAGGCGTTGGGCAATACCAAGGATCCCCGTATAGTCGATCCCTTGATTCCTCTGCTGAAGGATGAGAGTCCAGGCGTCAGAACTGTGACTGTTCAGGCGTTGGGAGAGATCCAGGATCCCCGCACGACCGAGCCTCTGATTGCCGTTCTGAAGGGCGATGTATCGGATGACGTCAGAGTTCTGGCGGCGCTGGCGTTATGCACAGACAAGGACGCCCGCGCGATTGATCCACTGATCGCCGCACTGAAGGATAAGTATGCGAACCTCAGGCTTTTATCGGCAGCCGCGCTGGGCAACTTCAAAGACCCGCGCGTGATCGATGCCCTCAACGCCGCCTTGCAGGATACCGATGATCGCGTACGGGCGCAGGCGGCTGAATCGTTGGAGAAGATCAAGTAAGAATCCGAAGAACCCTATCTGAACTTCCTTCGCGACCGCTCTGACGCTGAGTGCGGACGCGAAGGATTTTTTCTCGATCTTGGCGCCACTGCCCGGCGCACAGCCTCCGAATTTTTTCTAATCTGTTGCCACCGTTCAAGTTTCTGGCGTGATAAGGAAATCCTCCAACCTGACGGAGTGGTCGTAGCCAGGTTGGAGGAGTGGGGACGAACCTGAACGCTCCGGCTCGTCTTAGTGCTGAACCAGGACGGTCAGGTTCATGTCAACCGGAATGGCCTGATGGTCGAGCATGGCTGGGCTGAAGCGGAACTTGCTAACCGCCGCGAGCACCGGCGCATCCAGTTCGGGGTCGATCGATTTGACGACCTGAATATCGCGCGCCGTGCCCGTTTCGTCGACATTCAGCTGCAGGACAACTTCCGCATCGGTCGGAATGATTGCGGCGGAAGGGAGTCCTATATGGGGAGTGTAAACGATTTTTGCGGGGATCACTCCGGTGCTTACCGGACGAACCTCGGTTGAGGCAGAGGCGTCGTTCACAGGTTGGGTTGCGATTGCCGCTGCGGGGAAGAGCGAGGGGAAGAGCAAAAGGCTTGCTACCAGATTGTGACGCATGATTAACCTCCTTAGCGGTGATAGTCACCGCCACTATCTTAATCCGATCAAAGTACAGTTGTCAATCATTTCTTATTAGGGTCAATATATCAATCACTTACAATTTCACGGCATATTCATACGAGAGACCTGCCACAAGAATGAAACGATTTCGACGGGCAGCGGGTTCGCGGTTTCTTCCGCCCCGCGTCATGTGGCAACCCCGAACGCCGGCCGTGCCATGTCGTCGCCCGGGAAGATGGGCTGGGATATCAACTTGTATCGCAAAAGCGATCACTCGCTGATCACGAATGTCACAGGCAGCGATAGCACCATGCCTGGCTGGACGGAGGATCAGCTAGCGAAAGGCACGGCAATAAGGGTGTCCTACCTTATCAAGAAGGCCCTGAAGTAACGGGTCTTTTCAGTAACGGCTGGGAAATAAGGGCTGGCTAAGTGCAACAGAGAATCGACTGAAGGGCCGCCGAGTAGGTCGGGTGTTGGCCTATTCATTTGCTCTGCGGATGTGTTATGCTCCGGACGCTGTTCGAAACACCCAAGGAGGAACCATGAAAAAAGTAATCATGACGTTTAGCACGGTGGACGCGGCTGGAAAGCCGGATGGCGGAGCGGTCGATGTCGAGTTCGGCGTGGAGCAGAAGGTCACCCCGGCCAATTCCGTGACCAGGCTCAAGTTCACGCTTTCGCCGGCGCTATCGGGCGGCAGCCCCATAGAGTGCAGGCTCTCCTGGGCTGACTCAGCTCAGCTTCAGCAACTGGTCGGCAATATCCTGAGCACCAATCCAGTACCATAGGAAGCGTTGGCGCACTACCTTTCAAAGAGTCGCCCCACAGAAGAAACGGCCCGCTCCTTATGTTGAGGAACGGGCCGTTTCTTATGGTTTTGGCTGAGTGGGGCTACGCCTTGGCGGTGGTCAGCGCCCCCAGGTCGGCGGCCAGTTTTTCGGTGGAGAAGGCTTCGATCAGGTCGCCTTGCTTGAGGTCGCTGAAGCCG
>JBEKZR010000203.1:0-6711 GCA_049509715.1 Occallatibacter sp.
GCCGAGAAGGTCAGGTCGTGGCCGGCGACGCGTCCGGCCGTGGAGGAAGTGCTGGAGCGTTGGTCACTGGCCCGCCGATGGCCGGCCATCCGAAGGGCGCGGTCAGCTTCGCCCCTGGTGGTCGCCGCCGTAAGCGACGCTGCCTCCTGCCACGTCAGCGCCCGCCGACGTGTCCGGGTGACCCCCAGCTCTGCGGCACGGTCATATGCGGCGTTCCGGGTCGGGATGTCGGCCAGGTCGCGGCGCAGCTTGGCGTCATTGCCGGTCACTACCTGGTCGCCCGTCCGGGGGTCGCGGCCGGACATGACCGCTTCGAAGATGGCCGGCTCGATTCGGCCATTGAGCCCGAGGAGGTCGTTGCCGGCCATGACCGGAGACCACGCCACCCGGGCCAGTTCGTGGTCGCGGCCATCCCGGTCGAGGTAGTAGTCGCCCCGAGCCGAGCGGTCCTTTCTCCCCTGCGCGTAGGCGAGGATGTCCCCGGGGGAGCCCGTCAGTTTCGTGACCGTCAGCACGGGCGCCTCACGACCGCAGGGCGTGGAACGCCGGCCAACTCCGCTCGAGGGCCGACCGCCAGCGTGGCGGTGAGGCGGTTTGGGGCGTGACATTCGCTGCCGTGGCCGCTATCCGAGCGGAGCGCAGCTGTGGACAGCTCGGCCGGGTGGGGAAACCGTGGACAGGCAAGCTGCCCACCGTTCCCCCGCTGCTGCCGCCCGACCTGCCCACAGCCCGGCCGGCTCCAGAGCGGATGGCCGCCTCCTCCGCCGGCCGGAAGGTAGCTCACGTGTGTCCGGGGAATCAGGCGGAGGCTTCCGTGTCCAGAAGCTCAGCGATGGCCGCCTGCAGCTCTGCGTAGGTGTCCGGGTCAAGGAGGACGGCTGCGACATGACCGCTACGGCGGAGGAGGAGGGGCTGACCGCCGCTGACGTGCTGGAGAAAGGCTGCACTGACGAGACCGACCAGCGCAGGGCCGGGCCCGGCCATCGCCTCCACCTGCACGGTGCGTGGGCAGGGTCGTCCGCGCTTCGTTCGAGGTGTCGGCCGGTGACCCGGTGCTTCCGCGTGACCAGCCTGTGCAGTCATCGATCGACCTCCACAGCCGAGGTTCGCTCCCACGAACTCTCCGCCTGACCCAAACGCTAGTCCGGCGCTGCGCTCCAGAGTGGAAGCGCGTCGCTTCGCTCAAAGCCACCAGAAACTGGACCGTCGCCTATGGCTGGGCCGCTTACGCAGGTCGCGAAGCTGCCATGCTCTGGACCGCCCCCTTCGCACGCGATGCGCGCCGCCTGGGACTCGCCGCCAAGGCGAACGTTAGGGCGGCATACTATTCGCACGCCAGTTTCACTGGCGTACTAGCGCACCGACGACCTCGGTCGGTGCAGCTTCCATCCGAACCGAGGGCGGTTCAGATCCTCGCTTCGTTCAGCCCATCGTCCCGTTGGTTGCGCAGCATCGGGCGCGCTCCCGCCAGGGATGGGAGGAAAAGGGGGACAGCGATTACACGGCAGAAGGGCGAGAAGAAATCCACCTGTCCAGTGGCCGTGGGGCCGTCAGTGGCGCCGCGGTGTACTCACGACCGGTCGTGTTGACGCGCGGCGCCCTTGCATGGGCAGGAGGAGGCCCCTCTCCTCGGGGGCCGTGCGAAGGATCCGGTAGGCGTCCATCACTGCCTCCACGACCTCGGGCGACGGGTGCGGGTAAGGACGTTTCAGAAGCCCCACCTGTGCGAGTACCTGGGCATCCCATGGCTCCTGGGTCCGGTCGGCTAGGTTCGTGTACTGAGTGAGCGCCTCCATCACGCTCTGTGCGCGGAAATCGCTCCACGTCTCGACCTTCTCGAGCAGGGACTGCCGGGCCGGCCCGGCTGCCGTCCTTTCCAGGTCGTGGCCCTGCCACCTCACTGTTCCCTCGACATACCGGGGTGGCTCTCCGGAATTGAAGCTCCCTAGCGGGTTCTCCGGAGACCCGCCGTCGAGAAACATCACGTCGCGGGGGTGAGGTTGGCCCACGACGGTGATGAGAACGGCCAGCTCGTCAGGTGAAAGCTCCACGCGCTCCATCTCTTCCGCCAACAGCGCGTAGTACATGGCCAAGTCGCGCTTGGCGATCGCTCCAACGCTCGTGCCGCCCCGCTCTCGGTTGGCCCAGGGTGTGGCGCCGGCCTCGATGCGGAAACGGAGGGGCCCGCTACGGAAGGCAACCAGGGGTGTTCTCATGGGGGGTCATCGTAGCATACGAAGGGTTAACCCTGGGTATGCGAACGGAGCAACCGAGTGATGACTAGACCTGCCCGACAGGCACACTTGCAGCTGGCTGTCTGGTGTCCCCACGATTGGGACGTCACGATCCCGTGGCTATACGAACAAAGGTTCCCATGAGCTATTGGCCTGAAGTAGACTTCATCCAATGAGCACTCCCGGTGAAGCCATGTCCAGACGCCAGCGTCGGACCCGCGAGGGAGCCGGTGCGGAGCCCCCGCAGCTTCCGCTCGAACAGGGGGCGGATGGAGTAGAGCCGGGCGCTTCTCTCGCCGAGGTGGCACACGAGAGGCGGGGCCGGCGACCAGGCAACGGCGGGGCCTCCACAACGCTGGATATGCCTGCCCTCGAACAGTGGCTCTGGGACGCCGCCTGCCAGATTCGCGGACGCCTCGATGCCCCCAAGTTCAAGGACTACATCCTCCCGCTCATCTTCTTGAAGCGCCTCAGCGATGTCTTCGAGGATGAGGTTGAGCGCGTGGCCGAGACCGTGGGCAGCCACGACGCAGCCCTGAAGTTGGTCGCGAGTGACCACCGACTGGTTCGCTTCTTTCTCCCTGCGAAATCCCGGTGGCCTCAGCTGGCGGTTCAGACCACAGGTTTGGGGGAGGCTCTTACCGCGGCGGTGCGAGCCATCGCCCGATTCAATCCACGTCTCCAAGGGGTGATTGACACGGTGGACTTCAACGCCACCACCGCCGGCCAGCGGATCCTCGACGACGGCCGGCTCCGAGCCCTGGTCGGTGTGTTGGGCGATCCTCGGTATCGGCTCGGGTTGAAAGATGTTGCCCCGGACATCCTAGGAAGGGCGTACGAGTACCTGCTCAGGAAGTTCGCCGAGGGTCAGGGGCAGAGCGCCGGCGAGTTCTACACCCCGCCAGAAGTAGCCCGCTTGATGGCCCGTATCCTCGGTCCCCAGCCCGGCATGTCGGTGTACGACCCCTGCTGTGGTTCGGCTGGGCTCCTGTTGAAGTGTCACCTTCGATTGTTGGAGACGCATGGGGTGCCGGTGAACGGTCACCGCGAACTCCCGAACACGGTGGCTCCTCTACGGGTCTTTGGGCAGGAGATGACCCCGGCCACGTACTCGTTGTCGCGAATGAATGCCGTCGTTCACGACATGGATGCTGACATACACCTTGGAGACACCATGAGGGCACCCGCCAATGTGGATGCCTCCGGGCGCCTTCAGAGGTTCGACCTGGTGACCGCCAATCCGATGTGGAACCAGGACTTCGACGAGAGCATGTACCGCAACGACGGATATGACCGGTTCGCGATGGGCATCCCCCCTTCGTCTTCGGCCGACTGGGGGTGGGTCCAGCACATGCTGGCTTGCTTGGGGTCAGAGGGTCGGATGGCGATTGTCCTAGACACTGGGGCGGTGAGTCGAGGGAGCGGAAACCAGGGGGGCAATCGGGAACGGGACATCCGCAAGGCGATGGTGGAGAACGACCTGGTTGAGGCTGTGGTGCTCATGCCGGAGAATCTGTTCTACAACACCCCAGCTCCGGGTATCGTCATGGTGGTCAATCGCCAGAAGCGGCACCCAGGCGAGGTGCTTCTCATCAACGCCTCCACCCTGTTCGTGAAGGGGAGGCCTAAGAATGCGCTCACGGATGAGTACATCGCCCAGGTTGGGGATGTCTATCACGAGTGGAAGACCGAAGAGGGTCTGTCTGCGGTCGTCGCCACGGAACAACTGGCCGGTAATGACTTCAACCTTTCCCCCAGTCGGTACGTGGCCATTGCATCAACTGAACAGGGGCTGAGCCTCGAAGAGGCTCTAGAACAGTTAGACAGGGCCGAGGCTGAGCGAGTCGTGGCCGACACCGCGTTGAGGAAGGTGTTCACGGAGCTGGGGATCAGATGAGCACAGCAGAGGCCCCCAAGAGCGAACCAACCCTTGAACAAACACTCTGGGCAGCCGTGTGCGAGATTGAGGATGACGTGAAGGCCCCGAAGTTCAAGGATTACAGCTTAACGCTGGTCTTTCTCAAGCGCCTTAATGACGTGTATGAAGAGGAATTGGACCACGCTGAAACCCAACTCGGCGACCGGCAGACAGCGGAGAGACTTATCGGCACCGACCATAAGATGGTGCGGTACTTTCTGCCAACGGAATCGCGTTGGCCGCAGCTGGCGCAGCGGACCACCGGGCTGGGTGAAGTTCTGACCGACGCCGTGCGGGCAGTTTCGCGCGCCAATCCTCAATTGCAGGGAGTGATTGACAACGTAGACTTCAATGCCACTGCTGCTGGCCGTCGAATAGTCACCGACGACCGTCTCACCAACCTAATTCAGGCCCTCAGCTCCCCTGCGTGCCAGCTGGGGGTCAAGGACATTGCCCCAGGTGCCCTCGGTGGGGCGTTCGCGTACCTACTTCGGCGATTCGCTGAGGGCCAGGGTCGCCAGAGCCGGTACACTCCACCTGAGGTCGCGCGATTGATCGCGGACCTCCTCGACCCCCAGCCCGGGATGTCGATCTACGATCCGTGTTGCGGATCTGCCGGACTCCTAGTCAAGTGCCAACTCCGTCTTCTGGAGACCCACGGAAGGGAAGTGGATGGCTGGCGCGCTCTTCCGAATGAACATCCCCCACTCCAACTCTTCGGCCAGGAGATCGACGCCCCGACCTATGCCATCGCCCGGATGAACACCGTCATCCATGATATGGAGGCAGACATTCATCTTGGTGACACCATGCGCGCACCTGCACATTTGGACGGCACGCACTTGCGCCGGTTCGACTTGGCCGTAACCAATCCCCAATGGAATCAGCATTTCCCCGAAGCGACCTACCGCAACGATAAGTACGACCGTTTCTTGGCTGGAATACCTTCCAAGACTTGGGCGGACTGGGGCTGGGTGCAGCACATGCTCGCCAGCCTTGGCCCGGCGGGTCGCATGGTTGCTCTGCTCGATACCGGAGCAGCAAGCCGAGGGAGTGGCGGCGAAAGCAGTGACCGGGAAAGAGCCATCCGGCGTGCGCTTCTGGACCAGGACTTAGTCGAGGCTGTCATTTTGCTCGCAGACAATCTCTTCTATGCAAATGCCGCCCCCGGCATCCTCGTACTTCTGAACCGCGACAAGAACCATCCACATGAAATCCTGTTCATCAACGCATCCAAACTCTTCCTCAAGGGCCGACCCAAGAACGCCCTTGGGGACGACGATATAGACCGGATTGCCGGACTCTATCGGGAGTGGAGGACTGAGGAAGGATCGTCCGTCATCATTACCTCGGGTCAGCTCGCCCTCCCTGCCAATGACTTCAACCTCTCGCCGAGCAAGTATGTGGTCGGTGCCCTTACCAGCAACACGATGACCTTGGACGAGGCCGTAGTAGAACTCAGAAGAGCAAAGGTCGCGCAGGCCGAGGCTGACGCTGACTTGTGGAAGGTCCTCTCCGAGGTAGGAGTCGAATGACTGTGCTCGTCCCCTCGGACACACGGTATATCGGAGGCCACGCCCTTCCTAGCGGATGGAACATAACGACCCTCGGCGAGATCTTTGAGATTCACCAAGGAAAGGCTCTCTCACCATCCGTTCGCACCGCAAACGAGCGTTTCCCCTTCCTTCGCACCGCCAATGTCTTGTGGGGAAGCATTGACATCACCACCGTTGACAGCATGGGGCTCACGGCCAACGAACGCCGGCAGCTCGCACTGCGAAACGGTGACCTGCTTGTCTGCGAAGGCGGAGAGATAGGGCGCTGCGCCATCTGGCGTGCTCAGTTGCCTGAGTGTTACTACCAGAACCATCTTCACCGCCTGCGGCCCCTGACTCCGGACACGCACCCGGAGTTCTACGCGTACTGGATCCAGGCTGCTTTCACACGGCTTGGCATCTACGAGGGAGTGGGAAACAGAACGACAATTCCTAACCTCTCTCGTGCTCGCCTCGCCGCTCTTCCCGTCCCTGATGTTGCGGGCCCGGAGCAGCAGCGTATTGCCCGCGTTCTCTCTACGATACAGAGCTCGCTCGAGAAGACTCGCGCCGTCCTGTCATCCCTCGCGCTGGTGCGGCGATCGCTAATCGACGACAGTTTGCGCCGGTCAGCGGTGGGCGGCGGCACTGTCCGCCTGAAATCCCTGGTGGAACGGCCGCAGTATGGGCTCACGGCTAGCGCGGCCGTCCGCGATGGGCCGCGCTTTCTACGCATTACGGATATCACCGAAGAGGGCATTGATTGGTCCACCGTGCCTTCGTGCGCGACAGATCCGCCGGCAGGAACTCGATACACGCTATTGGACGGTGACTTAGTGGTAGCTCGGATTGGTGCCACCACGGGAAAGGCCTGGCTCGTGCGTCAGCCCCCTGAAGCTGTCTTCGCGTCTTACTTGATTCGGATACGGCCACGTCCTGGAGTCGACGCGCGGTTCCTGGCGGCATTCTTTGACAGCGATGACTACCGGGCCCAGATTAACGCATCAAAAGGCGGCAGGCTCAA
>JBEKZR010000204.1:0-6658 GCA_049509715.1 Occallatibacter sp.
GATGGAGAAGCTCCCCGAGTCGAGGGCGAGCTTGGATTTGTTTTCAAGCCACACGGCCCTGAGCGGCGTGGGATCCTTCTCGCTCCACAGCGTCACGTGCTCGGCGGGAATCTCCTGCTGCAGGATGGGCACCATCGCCGACTCGTTCTTGTGGATGGTGACCGGCTGGGTCAGGGCGTACTCAAAGAAGTCGTCGAAGGCGTTGGTGGAGACGTCGCCCTCTTTGATCGCGTCGGAAGGGCGATACACGCCGCCGCCGTAGCCGCTCCCCATACCACCCGCCACGCCGGGGGCAATCGCGGCCAGAGCCGCGAAGTTTCGGTTTTTGCGCGCAATCTTCGAAATCTGCTCGCCCGAAATAAGGGTCGAAACCACGTTTGAGTCCGCTTGCACTGTCAGAGCATCCGCTTCGACGGTGACCGTTTGCGATTCAGATCCGACAGTGAGACGGACGTCTGCCCTAACGCTCTGCGAGGCTCCAACCCGGATGCCGCTTTGGACGTACGTTTCGAATCCCCTGGCCGAGACGGTTAGCTTGTACAGCCCCGGCGCTAGCGACGATACAGTGTAAAGGCCAGTGCCTGAGGTAGTTCCTGTAAGAGATGCGTTCGTGCCCAGAGCCGTTACGGTAACTTTCGCATTCGCAATCGCCGCGCCGGTTTGATCTGTGACGATCCCCAAGATCTCTCCAGACCCCAACGGCCCATTTTTTAGCTCCCCCGCCTCATGCGTCTGCGGTGTGGTCTGCTCCTCGGTCGCAATCGGAATCTCCGGCCGCCGCGTATAAATAGGCTGCGAGAGCGGCTGGATGAAGCTCTGCGGCGCGCCCGCCACTAGTGACAACTGCACATTGTCCCAGTCCGCGCCCACCGTGTTATCCACCACTGCCCATCCCTGCACAATGGCCGAGCCGGTGGACACGCGCGGGAAGACCATCCGGTAGGTGGACTTCCAGACCGGAACCTCGCTGATATAGCTCACGCGCAGCTCGCGCTGGCCTACCCCAAGCGCGTCCAGAGTGAGATGGCGCAGGCCGGTCGAGTGCGTCGTCGAAAGCAATTCAAGATAGCGGTCGAGCTGGCCCTGGAGGTTCGCGTCGAGCGGGCGTACGCTCAGGGCTGGAGTCAGTTCGATCACCCGCACCGCGCCCGAGGAGGCAATGATCGAAAGATAGAACTTTTCGATGGTTGTATCGGTATCGCCACCGGGAATCTTTTCACTGCGCGACTCGATGGCCATCAGACGGCCCGTAATGGTCCCTCCAGGCCCTCCCGTTACCTCAACCCGCTGCCCCCGCAAGGCCTGGAAAAGCTCGGTCGATGAGGGATCGTCGCTCATGCCCAGCGAGAGGGTCTTGAGCTGCTCGGCCAGCGGCGTGGTGGAGTTGTAGTTGACCCCGGCGATGCGCCCGCCGCCCTCGTCCAGCACAGTGAGCGACTGCAAAACGTCGTTCAACTGCGGCGAGGTGAAGTCGATGGCGACCTTCTGGTTGCCGCTCACCGTTCCGGCGTGCTCAAAGTAGCCCACCCCGTTCTTGTAGAGCACCACTTTGCGTACTGGAAGATCCTTGACCACCTGCGGTGGGGCCAACTGCGCCTGCGGCGCGGCGGCCGGTTTCGATTTGGCTTGAGATCCGGCCGGAGACTGCGCGGCCAGGGTCAGTGTGAAGGCAACAAGACAGAAGACGGCGAGAATACGGCGCATCGGGGCCCTCCTTGGATCAACATAGGAATGCTACTCTCTTTGACCCCGCACACCGCAAAACGGTTCCCGCGTATCCCTAAAACTCATTGACTCATTTACTAGCCCATGCCGCTCATACCCCGGAAAGCTCTGAGGCCAGTCTCTGCAACTGCCCCAGGTGATTCAGGTCGTGCCCGGCCATGGTCTCCACGAGGTTCAGAAACGTCATCGTGCCTCGCTCGGGGTGGGTGACCGGCCTGGCGGCCGCGGCTGGCAGAGCCCCGCGGATCAGCAGCAGATTCCAGCCGCGCAGCGCTGAAAACACGTTCAGCGCCTGGCTGGCTGAGACGCCGGGATACATCGCGGCCCACTTTTCCTGGCCGAAGGGCTGAATGACCGGCGCATCCTCGGCCAGCGTCTGTCGCAGGCGAAAGCCAAGGACCATTTCGCAGTCGGCCAGGTGGCACACAATCTCTGCCGCGCTCCATTTGCCTGGCGCTGGCGAGGTTAAAACTTTTTCCGGGCCGGCCGCTTCAATCAGCCGGCCAATCTCCGCGGGGGTCGCGGCAAGGATGGTCTCCAGCGGCCGTCCGTCCAGAAAGCGTTCGTAAGGGTTGAGGGTACTCATGGGGCAATCTCCTTGTGGATCTCAATTTCCGGTTCTTCGCAGAAACCCATCGAATGTATCTTCCGGTTGAGGCGCTTGGCAAGCGCCCGCGCGCCGATACAGGCAAACCCCATTCCAACAAGCGCTCCTGTTGAAACTGGCGGGCGCCTCGGGTGTTGCATAGGGTGCGATTAAAGCATTAAAAGCCGGAGCCTCTTTCACAAGGCCGGCGCTGTCCATGACAGGAACGATTGGAACATTGCGATGGAGGTGAGTGTATCCGGTGACGTCCCACCAGTTGACCCCATAAAAGCCAACGCCGCAGAGCGTCGAATCCCGGCTGAGTTGATCCAGGGCGAACTGAGCGCCCGGAACTTTCCACCAGCCGGGCAGCATTGAAGCGATGAACGCCGATGAAAGAACGAAGAAAAGCAAACCCGCGGCGACAACAGGTTTCGAGGATTCCACCAGCTTGGGTCTGGTTCTTATAAGCGCTACAAATTCCACGAAGCCGATGGAGGCCAGGGTAATTGCCAGAGGGAGGACCGGGTAAATAAACCGAACCTCCTTGTGACTAAGCAGGGAGTGCGAACCGAGAATAATGAGCAAAACCGCGGCCAGGAAGGGACTGCGCAGCGCGCCCTGCACGATGAAAAGAACAGCGGGACCGAGCATGACCAGCAGCACCAACAGATACCAGTACCAGGGCTGGGTCCCATACTCCTGGCTCCGGCCTGCCAAGACATTGACCTGAAAGTTGCGAATGAAGGATTGCCAGGGATAAGACCAGGTAATCTTGTCCACCAGCCCGAACGCCAAAACCGGCAGCGAGAGCCCCGCAACCACGGCGGGAATTCTCTGGCGCCAGCGGGGGTAACAAAAATAGATGGCGGCAAAGGCGACAGCCGGGATCAGCTGTATCCGCAGGGATGCCGCGATGCCGCAGAGAATCCCCGCGAAAAACAGCCGCTTCCTCTCGTTGCTCCCATCTCCGTACATGCCCAGATAAAGGCCCGGAAGCAAGACGTGGGTGGCCACCACTTCAGTCAGCGCCTTGGGCGCAAAGTAGACCAGCCCCAAATAAACGGTGCAAGCTCCCGCCGCAATGATCGCCGCCTCCATCCCGCTGGCGCGCTTGGCCCAGGCAAAGCCAAACCACACTGTTGACAAGGAGGCAAGCGATAAGACGACGATGATTCCGCAGATGTAGCCGGTGGCGCCGGAGCCCATCCAGCCGGTGGCGCGCATCACGCCGGCCAGAACTGCGGGCAACACCCAGGAACGAATTCCCTCCCTCCATTCCCATGTGGTTACGCCGTAGCCATAAACCAGCCGATGCGCAGGTTCCAGAGTTTGAAAGATTTCGTCGGGATGAAAAACATTAGGAAAATGGATCGCCAAGCCGACGCGAAGTCCCAGTGCAATCGTCAGCAAGGCAAGCCATGCGGCAATTCTATTGAGACGCGCTCCCCGGCATGGACAACTCGATTTCATGGCTTCAGACTGTTCCCTGTTCTGTTACAAATATTCCCGCACCATCCGCTCCCAGGTAGGCCAATCGTGGGAGTTACAGGACTCCCAGACAAAGAGCTTGTGGGGAATGCCCTTGGAGCTCAAGATCCGGTCGAGATTCTGATTCTGGCCCAGGCACTGATCGTCCCAGCCCGTGGCCAGCACATAACTGTTGCGAGCGTAGCGATCCAGAAACCATGGGTCGCCCAGGTTGGGCAGATAGTCCAACGGCAGGTTGAAGTAGCAGTCCTGGTCGTAGTAGCCCTGAAGAAAGTTCTTCAGGTCGAATGTCCCCGACATGGACAAAAAGCCGGTAAATACGTCGGGATGGCGCAGCGCGATGTTGACCGCGTGATAGCCGCCAAAGCTGCAACCGAGGGAAACCAGGCCCGGATCTTGATTTTTGAGCCGGACCAGGGGCACGACCTCGCTGAGCAGGTAATCCTCATAGTGCATGTGCCGGGCGATGCGCCGGCGCGGGGCCACGCGCTTGTTGTACCAGCTCTCCATGTCCACCGAGTCCACGCAGTACACCTGCGCCTGGCCGGCATCGATCTTGCCGGAGAGAGCGGCGATCATGCCGCGGTCTTCAAACTCATAAAAGCGTCCGCCGGAGGTGGGGAAAACCAGGACCGGCAAACCCGCGTGGCCGAAGACCAGCAGTTCCATCTCTCTGCCCAGGCGGCTGGAATGCCACTTGTGATACTCGCGAACCATCATTTGAGCGCTCCGGGGCGGAATCGCGCCCAACTCTGAGACCGTCGCAGCCTGGAGTCCGGATGCCGGAAAAAGCCATCAAGGATCTACGGTTCGAAGCGGGCGATTGAAGAACTGCCGATTTCTTGATACTGTAACAGCCTGGGCTAGTGTTTTTACGCGCTTGCCCCGGCAGCAAACGATCGACGGCAAGAGATTCGCAGGGATTGAATTTGGAAAGCCAACCGCCGGGATCGCGAGTCAACCGGACTGGGCGGGTCTTCGCTCGGAGGGCTGGTCACCCTCACCGGCATCTGAAGGCCAACGGCTGGCGCCCCGGCGAATTGAATATCCGGCGGTGTTATCCTTTTTCTGAAAATGCGAGACGTTCTCCGGAAAGTGTCTCGGTGCGAGCAGCGCCGGCTAGAGCGGAACCAGAGAAACGTGTCCTTGCGGAGAGTCTTCTGGGTGGCTTTTACTTCCACCCCAGTGACGAGGACCTGTCGCTGGGGACCCCGGTTGAGGAAAAAGCCACTTGGCGGTCTTGCTTTCGGGATACATCTACTCTGGTTCCGCTGTAACTCATAAGATTCATCACCTGACGTGAAAGGACGCAAGAGCCATGGCCCATTCTGTCCAGTCACAAAGGACGACCGCGTTCAACAGCCTTTTTCAGGGATATGAAGGCCCTCCTTTTGCCGTCCGCCTGTGGGATGGATGGCGTTGGTCCTCAGGGGAGAACCAGGAGCCTGCCTGCACCTTCGTCCTGGAGAAGCCGGAGGTTCTCGGGTCGTTCATCGCCGAACCTACCGAAATCACGCTGGGAGAGGCATTCATCCACGGCGATCTGGACGTGGAAGGGGACCTCTTTTCCGCTTTCTCCATTGCGAAATACCTCTTCAAGCGCCCCCGCAGCCTGCGTCAACAGATGGCAGGCAAGCTCGCCGCCACGTTCTACGGCCTGGGGCAGTGGTTCAAGCATGGGGCGCTCAATTCGCCGCAAAGAGACCGCGCCTCGATTGCCTACCATTACGATCAGCCGGAGGGGTTCTATGAGCCGTGGCTGGGCAAATCCTTCGCATATTCTTGCGCCTACTTCCGCACCCCGGAAGACCCCCTCGACGTTGCCCAGGAGCAAAAGCTGGAACTGATCTGCCAAAAGCTGCGACTGCAACCCTTCGAGCGTTTCCTCGACATCGGGTGTGGGTGGGGAAGCCTCATTCTGCATGCTGCCGGCAGGCACCGCGCACACGCGCAGGGCATCACCCTGAGCCGGGAACAGGCAGAGACGGCAAAGCGCCGCATCGAACAGGCCGGGCTGGAGCGCAGTTGCGCCGTCGAGTTGCGCGACTATCGCCAACTGAGAACCGCCCCTCAGCCGTTCGACAAAATTGCCAGCATCGGCATGTTCGAGCACGTAGGCTTGAAGAACCTTCCCCAGTACTTCGGGATCGCCTACCGACTCCTGCGTCCTGGCGGCTTTTTTCTCAATCATGGCATCGCGCATGCTTCCGCTTCTCCCCTCCGGCAGGAGTCCTTCATTGGCAGGTACGTCTTTCCCGGCGGTAAGCTCGTCACCCTTTCCCAGGCTCTCAGCGCGGCAGAAGATCAGGGTTTCGAGGTGCGCGATGTTGAAAACCTAAGGGAACACTACGATCTCACCCTGCAGCACTGGGTGGAGGGCCTGCGGCGAAACGCCCACGCGCTCCTCCAGCACGTATCGAAAGTGACCTACCGCATCTGGCTGTTGTACATGGCAGGCTCAGCCGCCGCCTTCCGCAGGGGAGACATCGGCGTCTATCAGGTTTTGCTCAGCCGCCCCGACCGGGGCAGCAGCCGGCTTCCTCTGACGCGCGAGGACTGGTATGCCGCAAACGCCTCAACGGAAAGGGTTGAAGCGTAGCAGCCGGGCGGGTTCTTGCTGGGCGGGCCAATGCGGCGCGCTTCCCATTTGCCTCAGACGCCCACTTTCGGCGATACTTAGGTGTTGAGTCTTGTGTAGCCGGGCGCACACGCTTGGCCGTTTATTTGGACCTGCGCGCCTCAGGAACGCCGCCGCCGGCTGGAAATACCCCCAAGGACCGCAACAGAGCACAGGAATCTGAAAGGAACCGTATCGCCGTGGTGATGATTCGTTTGGCGCGTTTTGGCGCCCCCAAG
>JBEKZR010000205.1:0-6638 GCA_049509715.1 Occallatibacter sp.
GGGGCGCAGGCGTTTGCAACGACGGGGCAGACGTTTGCCCCTAAGCCGAAAGCATTCCGGCAAGGCAGAGCGCCAGGACAAAAAGAAGACGATTAGAGCTATGCAATTTTGAATACACAAGTCCCTCGCTTGTTTCTGATGAGCATCTGTGCGTCTACTGAACGGCCGCCGCTTCTGACTCGCCGTTGCCCATACTCCAGTTGTTGAGCAGATTCTGGCTGGCCGCGGGAGCCTCGAGCAGCGGCTCAACGCCAGCCAGGAGCGTAATCGCGGTAACCTCGGTTGCGCCTTGGGTTGAAACCAGCATGACCGCGTCGCCTTTCTGCAGATCGGCAAACTGCATGGCAGGCGCCCGGCTGAGCATCTGCATCAGGTCGCCGCCGGGGCGCCCCCCCTGACCGTTGGTTTGGCTGGCCCACTGTCCAGAACCGCCGCGCTGGCCTGATCCGGCGCCGCCGGTCCATGCGCCTGCACCACCGTTCGCCTGCTGACCGTTTCCAGTCATTCCGCCGGCAGAGCCATTCGCGGTTCCTTTGAGCCGCGCCGCCAGCACCCGCGCCATCATATCCGGCAAGCGGCGCATTTGCGCGTCGGCAGTGACATGGATGGTCAGCTGCTTCTTAGTCGCAAGATCCTTGAGGGTGAAGGTGGAGCTGGCGGAATCCAGCGAGCTGATGACACCGGAGACGTTGCGAAAGGTTCCTGAGACCACCTCTTCGGCGTCGATCTCCGTGCCGTCCGCACTCTTTGTTCCGCGCGCCTGCAACTGGTCGCCCGCTTGAATGGCGTCGATCGGCGCCGTTTGCGCCAAATCGTAGCGCACAGAAGCCGGCGCGTACCGCTTGAGCACGGTTGCCTTGGCGGTGTGGACGGTGATTGTCTTGGCCGCAGCCCCAATCCCGCTGGTCAGTACAATCACGCCGGCTGCGTTGTCTACGCTCTTCACCAGTCCGCCCACGCCCCGGCGCTGCCAGTCCTCGCGATCCTTCTGCTGCTTCAGGGCCAGGTCGGATTGCTTGATGGCGACAATCCGAAGCGCCTGCGCCGTGGGGCCGGTCGCGCCTGGATCGACCTTCACCAGCACACGGTCCCCACTGGCCAGATCGCCGAACGCAATCGTCACAGCGGCGCTCAAGTTCTTTTCTCCGGGAGCAATGCGCAGGATTGCCGCCGTAGAAGGAACGTCAACCTGGCGAACTTCGCCCGCATCGGTCTTCATCGTGAGCGTGCTGCCGTTGATGGCGGTAATCGTTCCCCCGAAATTGGCGGGCGTCTGCGCCCCGGCCATGGCCGCGGCCATTCCTGCCGCAACCAGAAGGGCGATCGACAACGCCGTGTACGCCATCGAAACTGGAAACCGGGTTTGCATCTTGCTCTTCATAAGCCACTTCTCCACCGGTCAGGACCGGCCATTGTCCCCTGGCGGGAATATCGTCTCTATCTCGGTAGACGAACCAGTGCGTCAAAAGGTTGAGTCAACCGTTTCAGACTGTGCCGAGTTGTTGAAGAATCCTTGGATGTGGGCGTAAAAAGTCGATATTTCTTCGATATGCAGAACGCTGAAACTTGAAAAGAGCTGAAGGCTCAAGGCGTCAATTTGCCAGTTCGGCTGTCTCGAGAAAGGTGTAGCTTCCCGACGGCGCGGGAAGCACGTGGGTCAGCCGCCGGTTATGCACCACCACCGTATCCCGGTACCAGAGATTGATAGCCGGCAGATCGCGGGCCAGAATCTGCTGTGCTTCCACATAATCGGCGCGCCTCCGGGCCGTGTCCTGGCTAGCGCCCGCGTCGTCGAGCAGGGCGTCGAGCCTGGGATTCGAGTAGTGGCCGCGGTTTGCGCCTTTGGGAGTAAAATTCGCAGTCGAGAAGGCGTAGCTGAAAATATCTGGCTGCTCGATGCCAACCCAGCGCAGCGAAACCATCTGAAAAGCGCCGCGGGTCACGTCGGAGTAGAAGGTGGCGTACTCATAGCTGCGCAGGTCGAGAGCGATCCCCACCGCGCCCAGTTGCTGCTGCAGCACGGCAGCCAGCAGGCGCGCGTCCTCGGCGTTCGAGGTCTTCATCGTCAAATGGAAGCGAACGCCGCCGCCCGCGCGCGGATAGCCGGCCTCATCCAGCAACCGCGCCGCCCGTCCTGGATCGTAATCGTAACGCACGACATCGCCGGCGAAGGCCCAGTGGCTGGGAGGCAGCAGGCTCGACGCAGGCTGCGCGTGGCCGCGCAGCAGCGTATGAATGATGAGTTCCCGGTCGATGGCGCAGGCAATGGCCTGGCGCACGCGCGCATCCTTGAGCAGCGGGTCGAGGATATTGAAACCGAGGTACTGAATCTCTGTGCCGCCCGTCTCTTCCACCTGCAAATTGGGGCGGCGGGCGAGCACCTGCAGGGAATCCACAGGCAGGGAATTGACGGCCACGTCGCCGGAACCCTTCTCCAGTTCAAGCGACTCGGTAATGGCGTCGGGCACCACGGCAAAACGCACGCGGCCGATATTGGGGACCACGGCCCAACTCAGCGGATTGCGCTCGATGACCACATCCTGATCGATCTGCTGGCTCACAAAGCGAAAGGGTCCGGTGCCCACGGGATGCTGCCAGAAGTCGCGCCCGCTGCCCTGGGGAACAATGCCGATGGCGCCCGTGGCAAGGTTGGCAAGCAGGAAATTGTCGGCGCGTTTCAAATGAAGAACCACCGTCCGCTCGTCTGCAGCTTCTACCGTGTCCAGCGCTGCGTATGCCGCGGCCTTGGGCGAGATCACCGCGCCCGAGCGCATGGAGTCGATGGTCCACGCCACATCGCGGGCGGTGAGCAGGCGGCCGTCGTGAAAGCGCACCCCATCGCGAAGATGAAAAACGAGCGTCAGAGGGTTGGGCTGCTCCCAGCGCTCGGCCAACGCCGGAGTGAATTGAAAGCTGGCATCGTGAGCCACCAGACCATCGAAGAGGAGCGCATCGATCCGCTGCGACTGAGCGTCGGTGCCAACTCGCGGATCGAGGTTCGCAGGACTGCTCTCGATGAGAAATACCACAGTGCCGGGGTCCCGCTGCGCCGAGTGGCAGCCGGCCAGGGCAACAAGCGCGGCCAGCGCAAGCAGTCTACGCATACGTCACCTGGCCCAGAATCGCCAGCCGCGTTGCGCCGGTTGCCGCGGGTAAGTTGCCGGGCCGGTGATGCCAGGTTTGCCACGCCAGCAGCGCAAAGGCCGCGGCCTCCTTGGCCTCAGCGGATAGGCCGAAGTCCTCGCTGGCGGCCAGCTCGCAACGGAGCGGCTCCAGCCGCCGCGCCAGCATGGCCATCAGCGTGTGATTGCGCGCGCCGCCGCCGGAGACAATGTAGTCCACTCCGCCCTTCATCTTCGGCCTGACGAACCGCTTGTAACTTTGCGCGATGGTTTCCGCGGTCAGCGCTGTGGCAGTGGCCAAGGCATCCTGGGAATTGTTGCTGTGCCTCCGGCAGGCGGCAAGAAACTTTGCGGCATACTCGCGGCCAAACTGTTCGCGTCCCGCAGTGCGTGGAGGCTGGAGCCGGAAATATGGATTGCGCAGCGCCGCCGCCAGCACCGGAGCAAGCACCGCGCCCTGGGCGGCGAAAGCTCCGTTACGGTCGAAGGCCTTGCCGAAGAGCTGCTGGGCCAGCGCGTCGATCACCATGTTGCCGGGTCCGGTGTCGAAGGCGATCACTGCCTGGGGCGCGGCCGCGGCGGGAATTGCGGTCAGGTTGGCGATGCCGCCGATGTTCTGCAGCACGCGCCCGCGCTTCGGGTGGGCAAACAGCACGTAATCCAGCAGCGGGACCAGCGGCGCTCCCTGGCCGCCGGCAAGCATATCCGCGGGACGGAAGTTCGAGACCACCGGAATGCCGAGCGCCGCGGCAATTACCGCTGCTTCGCCTGCCTGCCAGGTGCAGGCAAAACTTCGGCCCGCATGCGTTGCCGCGCGAGGCTGATGATAGAGCGTCTGGCCGTGGCAGCCGATCAGGTCCAGCTTGGTTGGATGCCGCTTGAGCGTCTCACGCACGGCCTCGGCGTAAGCGATGCCGAGTCGCCAGTTGAGCCGCGCCAGCTCGGCCGTCGAGGTGGAGGCCGCGTTCATCGCCGCCAGCACCGCGCGCCGCAACGCAGCCGGAAACACGAAGCCTTCTTGAGCCAACAGTGTGAGCCTGGGCCGCGGCTTACCGGGCGCGATGCGCACCACGGCCACATCGATTCCATCGGCGGAGGTTCCGCTCATGATGCCGGCTACGGTCATGGTCTTCGCGAGGCTCATGCGGGTTGTGCCTCCGCAGCGGGCTGGGCGTTCGCAATCGTTTTCTGGAAGCGGAGGATGCGTGCGCGCAGCGCCTCGAACCGCCGCGCCGAAAGCGCCGGAGGAACCCCGCCCGCAAACAGCTTCGCGCACTGCCGCGCAGTCTGTCCCGCCCGCGCCAGGAGCAGCTTGCGGAAGGCGGCCGAGCGCTCTCCCTCGGCAATCAGCGCCTCGTAGGCTCGCAGGATAAGCTCCGGGCTGTGACAAATCTCCAGCAAATCCATCCCCGCGCGGATGGCCGCAACCGCAGCCTCTTCCATGGGCATAAACTTGAGAATGCCGCCCATCTCCATGTCGTCGGAGAAGATGATGCCCCAATACCCAAGCCGCTTGCGCAGCACCGTCGTAATCCAATAAGGCGACGCGCTCGCGGGCCGATTCCTGCCCGGCGTATCCGGATAGGCCGCGTGGTTCACCATGATCATCGGCAGCTCGTTGCGCAATTCACGATAGGGAGCCAGGTCTTTGCGCCACAGTTCTCGGCCGCTGCGCCGGATGGCCGGAGTTTCCAGGTGCGAATCCAGCGCACCGCCGCCTAGCCCGGGAAAATGCTTGCCGCAGCCCACCACGCCCTGCGCCGCCAGCCCGGCCAGAAAATTGCGCGCATAGTCCACCACTTCCCGCGCCGTCGGCGCCGCGGCCCGCGTACCCATCACCAGGGCCGAATCCGGCAGCGCCAGGTCCACCACCGGCGCCAGCGTGGTGTTGAACCCGAAAGCCTTCACGGCTTGCGCCACCAGCTCCCCCTGCTCGCGAATCAGCTTGGTTTTTCCTGTCCGCCTGGCGGCCAGCGTCACAGCCTGCGCGGAGGGCATGGGCGCCAGCGCGTTGCGGAGCCGGTCTACGGTCCCGCCTTCCACGTCCACGCAGCGAAAACTATGCGCCGCGCACAACGTCGAGCACAGTGCCGTAGCCTCATCGAGCAGCACCCGCGTCTGTTTGGCGTCTTCGATGTTGCGCCCGAAGAGAATGATGCCCGTCGGCCTGACCAGCTTCAGCCAGGCGCGTTCCAGATTCGTCAGCTCCGTGCCTCCGAGGCCCACCACCAGCAGGCTTCCCGCGGCCTGGCGCAAATTCACCGTCATCCCTTCTCCTTCAACTCTTGTTGCAGCTCTTCCAGCAGATTCAGCGCCTGCAGCGGCGTCAGCGAGTTCACATCAGTTGCCTCAATGCGGTCCACGATACGCTGCGAGAGCGGCGTAAAGATGGTCAACTGCACCGGATCGGCTGTTTCCACCTGCACATCCGCCGCGGCGAACCGCTCCTGCTTCTCATGCTGCCGCAGCACCCGCTTGGCCCGCTCGATTACCACCGATGGAAGCCCCGCCAGCCGCGCCACCTCAATGCCATAACTCTTGCTGGCCGCGCCCGGCTCAATGTTATACAGGAAAACAATCCCGCCCGCCGCCTCTTTCACGCCCACGCGCAGATTGCGCACTCTGGGCAGCTTTTCGGCCAGCATGGTCAGCTCATGGTAATGCGTCGCAAAGAGCGTGCGCGCCCCGGTCTCAGCGTGCAGATACTCGACAGTTGCCCAGGCCAGCGACAGCCCGTCGAAGGTCGCCGTGCCGCGCCCCATCTCATCCAGCAGGATCAGCGATTTGTTTGTGGCGGTATTCAAAATGGTGGCCGTCTCCATCATCTCCACCATGAACGTGGAGCGCCCGCGGGCCACATTGTCGCTGGCCCCAATGCGCGTATAAATGCGGTCCACCAGGCCAAACCGTAAACTCTCCGCCGGCACAAAGCTGCCCATCTGCGCCAGCAGAACCAGCATCGCCGCCTGCCGCAGATAGGTGCTCTTGCCGCCCATGTTAGGCCCGGTTACAAGCAGCAAACTCGGCCCCTCGCCCGCCGCATTCAGATAAAGATCGTTGGCAATGAATCGCCCCTCGCGCGTCTCTTCCATCCACTGTTCAATCACCGGATGGCGCCCGGCGACGGCCTCGATCACCGGCTCGTCCACGATCATGGGGCGCGCATGCCGCCGCAATGCGGCCAGGTGCGCAAAGTCGGCCAGCAGATCGGCCTCCGCCACAGCAGCGGAGCTGCGACGGATGCGGCTCGCCGCTTCGAGGACCGTCTTGCGCAGCTCGACAAAGACACGCTTCTCGATCTCGATGGAGCGGTCGTGCGCGGTCAGAATCTTGCGTTCGTACTCCTTCAGCTCCGGCGTCGTAAACCGCTCAGCATTGACCAGCGTCTGCTTGCGCTCATAATCAGCCGGCGCCAGCGCCATGTTTGCTTTGGTTATCTCGATGTAATACCCGAACACCGAGTTATACCGCACCTTCAGCGATCCAATCCCGGTCCGCTCCCGCTCCCGCTCCTCG
>JBEKZR010000206.1:0-6562 GCA_049509715.1 Occallatibacter sp.
TCCACCAACACTTTCCCCAGTTGGAAACTGGCTCACCCCTACCGCTATGTCGCGCACAACGGCGAAATCAACACCATCCGGGGCAATATCAGTTGGATGAACGCCCGCCAGTCGATCCTCGAGAGCCCGCTTTACGACGGCCAGATCGACAAGCTGTATCCGGTCATCATTCCCGGCGGCAGCGACTCGGCTTCCATCGACAACGCCGTGGAGTTCCTTTTTCAGTCGGGACGTTCCCTGCCCCATGTGATGGCCATGCTCATTCCCGAGGCCTGGGCTGGGAACCCGGACATGGACGAGGACAAGCGCGCCTTCTACGAATATCACGCCTCGCTGATGGAGCCCTGGGACGGACCGGCGGCCATCGCCTTCACCGACGGCCGCGTCATCGGCGCTACGCTGGACCGCAACGGTCTCCGTCCCGGCCGTTACATCGTCACCAAGGACGATCTGGTCGTGCTGGCCTCCGAGGCCGGCGTTCTCGAAGTGCCCCCCGAAGATGTGCGCAAGAAGGGCCGTCTGCAGCCGGGCCGCACGTTCCTGGTCGATACCGTCCAACAGCGCATCATCTCCGACGCTGAAATCAAGAAGCAGTTGGCCGCCCGCCAGCCTTACGCAACCTGGCTGAAGGATCAGCAGATCAACCTCGATCAGTTGCCTGAGCCCTCGCGTATTATCGCGTCCAATCCCGAGACCCTGCTGCGCCGCCAGCGCGCCTATGGCTACAGCGAAGAAGACTTGAGAATCTTGTTGGCGCCGATGGCCGCAAAGGGCGAGGAACCGGTCGGCTCCATGGGAACCGATGTGCCGCTGGCCTGCCTCTCTGACCGTCCGCAGTCCTTGTTCAGCTACTTCAAGCAGCTCTTTGCTCAGGTCACCAACCCGCCCATCGATCCCATCCGCGAAGAGCTGGTGATGTCGCTCATCAGCTACATCGGCACCGAGCGCAACATCCTGGACGAGGCGCCGGAGAACTGCCACACGCTCAAGCTGCCCCATCCCATCTTGACCAACCGCGATCTCGAAAAACTGCGCCGCGTTTCCTCCGGCGATCTGCTGGCCACCACGCTGCCGGCCCTGTTCCGCGCCGCAGATGGCAAGGACGCTCTGAAGCACTCCCTCGACGACCTCAGCAACCGCGCCGTCCACGCCGTGCAGTCCGGCTATACGCTACTGATTCTCTCCGATCGCGGCGTGGATGCCACCTACGCGCCCATCCCCAGCCTGCTGGCCATGGCCGCCGTGCACAACCGCCTGGTTCGCGAGAAGACCCGCACCCAGGTTGCTCTCATTATCGAAAGCGGCGAACCGCGCGAGGTCATGCACTTCGCGCTGCTCATCGGCTACGGCGCCAGCGCCATCAATCCCTATCTGGCCTTCGAAACCGTGCACGACCTGAAGCGGCTTGGCCTCCTGCCCCACAACGTCACCGGCCCCCATGCCGAAAAGAACTTCATCAAGGCCATCAACAAGGGCCTGTTGAAGACCTTCTCCAAAATGGGCATCAGCACGCTGCAAAGCTATCGCGGCGCGCAGGTCTTTGAGGCCGTGGGGCTCAATCGATCGCTGGTGGACGCGTACTTCTCCGGCACTGCTTCGCGCATCGAGGGCGTGGGGTTGGACGTGCTGGCGCGCGAGGCGCTGCTCAAGCATGAGTACGCCTTCCAGCCGCTGACGGAGTCTGAAACCGAGCTGGTCGTCGGCGGCCACTATCAGTTTCGCGAGAACGGCGAGTATCACTCCGTGAATCCGGCCACTATCAGCAAGCTGCAGCAGGCCGTGCGCCAGAATAGTCCGGCCACTTTCCAGGAGTACACCGATCTGATCGATGAACAGAGCCGCCACTTGTGTACCCTGCGCGGCCTGTTCCAGCTTAAATACTCAGCCAAGCCGGTGCCGATTGATAAAGTGGAGCCGGCCAAGGAGATCGTCAAGCGCTTCACCACCGGCGCCATGAGCTTCGGGTCGATCAGCAAAGAGGCGCACGAGACCCTCGCCATCGCCATGAACCGGCTGGGCGGGATGTCCAACACCGGCGAGGGCGGCGAGGACGAAGAGCGCTTCAAGCCCGACGCCAACGGCGACTCGCGCCGCAGCGCCGTCAAGCAGGTCGCCAGCGGTCGCTTTGGCGTCACCACAAATTACCTCGTGAACGCGGATGAGATCCAGATCAAAATGGCCCAGGGCGCAAAGCCCGGCGAGGGCGGACAGTTGCCCGGCCACAAGGTGGATGAGATTATCGCCAGGACGCGCCATTCGATTCCCGGCGTGGGCCTGATCTCGCCCCCGCCGCATCACGACATCTACTCCATCGAAGATCTGGCGCAACTCATCTACGACCTCAAGAACGTCAACCCCCAGGCGCGCATCGCCGTCAAGCTGGTATCGGAGGTCGGCGTGGGAACAGTCGCCGCCGGCGTCTCCAAGGCTCATGCCGACACCGTGCTCATCTCCGGCGACACTGGCGGTACCGGCGCTTCGCCGCTCAGCTCCATCAAGCACGCGGGGCTGCCGTGGGAACTTGGCCTCGCCGAAACCCAGCAGGTGCTGCTGCTCAACGATCTGCGCAGCCGCATCCGGGTGCAGACCGATGGCAAGCTCCAGACCGGCCGCGATGTGGTCATCGCAGCCCTCTTGGGCGCCGAGGAGTTTGGCTTCTCCACGATGCCGCTGATTACCATGGGCTGTATCATGATGCGCAAGTGCCACCTGAACACCTGCTCGGTGGGCATCGCCACGCAGGACCCGGTCTTGCGCGCGCGTTTCCAGGGCCAGCCCGAGCATGTGGTCAACTTCTTCTTCTTCATCGCCGAGCAGGTGCGCCAGCTCATGGCCAAACTCGGCTTCCGCACCTTCGATGAGATGGTGGGCCGCGTGGACAAGATCGACGCCGCCATTGCCAACGCCCACTGGAAGGCCAAGGGCATCGATCTCTCCTCCATCCTCCACGTGCCGCCGCTGCCCTCGCGCGTAGCCCGCCACAAGGTTCAGATGCAGGATCACGGCCTCGACAAGGCCCTTGATCACGTGCTGATTGAGAAGGCCGCCCCGGCGCTCAAGTCCAAATCCCCGGTCGTCGGCAGCTTCGCCATCCGCAATGTCCATCGCACCGTCGGCGCCATGCTCGGCGGACAGATCGCTCGCCGCTACGGCTCGGCGGGGCTGCCCGACGGAACCATACACTTCAAATTCAATGGCTCGGCCGGACAGAGCTTCGGCGCATTCGTTCCCAACGGCGTCACCCTCGAACTCGAAGGCGACTCGAACGACTATCTGGGCAAGGGACTATCCGGCGGGCGCATCATCGCCTATCCGCCCAGGACCTCCAGCTTCCTGCCCGAGGAGAGCATCCTGGTGGGCAACGTGGTGCTCTACGGCGCAACCAGCGGCGAAGCCTTCCTGAACGGCATCGCCGGCGAGCGCTTCGCTGTCCGCAACTCCGGCGCCATCGCGGTGGTCGAGGGCGTGGGTGACCACGGTTGCGAATACATGACCAACGGCACTGTCGTCGTGATCGGAAAGACCGGCCGCAACTTCGCCGCTGGCATGAACGGCGGCATCGCTTATGTCTACGACGACCAGGGCGACTTCTCCACGCGCCGCTGCAACAAGGCCAGCGTGGATCTCGAACCGCTGCTCTCTGCCCCGGAGGCGGACACCGTGCGCGGCCTCATCGAACGCCATCGCGACCTGACCGGCAGCCCTCGCGCCGCCTGGATTCTTGAGCACTGGGCCGACGCGCAGCCGCGATTCATCAAAGTCTTCCCGCATGAGTACAAACGCGTCCTGGGCGTTGCGCGCGTCGAAGCGGTTTACTCTCCCCCTACAACTTCGTCGCCTGTGGCGGCGGCAGCCGAGGTGCACCATGGGTAAGGTGACAGGATTCCTGGAAATTGAGCGCGAACAGCCCACCCGCCGCAAGGTTGGGGAGCGGCTTCAGGACTGGTTCGAAATCTATGAACCCTTCCCTGAGGAGAAGCAACGCGAACAAGGCGCCCGCTGCATGGATTGCGGCGTTCCCTTCTGTCACACCGGCTGTCCTGTCAACAATCTGATTCCCGACTGGAACGACCTTGTCTACAACGGCCGCTGGGAGGCAGCCATCCGGCGCCTGCACTCCACCAACAACTTCCCCGAGTTCACCGGCCGCATCTGCCCCGCGCCCTGCGAGGCCGCCTGCGTGCTCGCCATCAGCCAGCCCGCCGTCTCCATCAAGCTCATCGAGCGCAGCATCGTCGAGCGCGCCTGGGACGAGGGCTGGATTCATCCCGAGCCGCCGGAGCACAACACCGGCAAGCGCGTGGCCGTGGTGGGCAGTGGGCCCGCTGGCCTGGCCGCCGCGCAGCAGTTGCGCCGTGCCGGCCATTCCGTTACCGTCTATGAGAAAAACGACCGCATCGGCGGCCTCTTGCGCTACGGCATTCCCAACTTCAAACTGGAAAAGCAGGTTCTCGACCGCCGCATCCAGCAGATGCGCGCCGAGGGCGTCACCTTTGTCGCCAACGCGCATGTGGGCGTGAATGTTCCGGTCGAATCTCTCACCGGACACTATGACGCCATCCTGCTTGCCGGCGGCTCCGAGCAGCCGCGCAACCTCAACATCCCCGGCCGCGAACTCAAGGGCATCCACTTCGCCATGGAGTTTCTGCCCCAGCAGAACCGCCGCTGCGAAGGAGATACAGTCGATCCCTCCATCGCCATTCTCGCCGAAGGCAAGCGCGTGGTCATCATCGGCGGCGGCGACACCGGCGCCGACTGCCTGGGCACCAGCCTGCGCCAGCGCGCGAAAAGCGTCCACCAGTTCGAGATCATGCCCAAGCCGCCCGAACAGCGCGCCACCTCCACCCCCTGGCCGCTGTGGCCCCTGCAGTTGCGCACTGAAAGCTCCCACGAAGAGGGCGGCATCCGCGACTGGAGCGTCAATACCTTGAAGTTTGCCGGCGACGAGAACGGCAACGTCCAGCAGTTGCACCTGGTCCGCGTAGGCCCGCCGCCGTCCTTCGAGACCATTCCCGGCACCGAGTTCACCCTCGACGCCGATTTGGTCTTGCTCGCCATGGGCTTCCTCGGCCCCGTGCGCTCGGGCTTGATCGAGCAATTGGGCCTGGCCCTCGACAACCGCGGCAACGTCGCTACCAGGGACGGCTACATGACCTCCGTCGACGGCATCTTTGCCGCCGGCGATATGCGCCGCGGCCAATCCCTCGTGGTCTGGGCCATCTCCGAAGGCCGCAAGGCCGCCGCTGCCATTGACAGCTACCTGGCCGCAAAAGCGGAACCCCTGGCGCAACGCCATCACGCGCTGGCCTAAGGAACCTGAAGGATTTGTCGACGGAATTCTGGCTGCCCCCCAGGGATTTGAACCCCGATATGCTGATCCAGAGTCAGCTGTCCTGCCATTGAACGAGGGGGCAGCAAGCGCGGAATACGCGGCTCGCTTATTTTGAGCCGTATCGGCCTGGGCCGCGGCAGGGCGCCGGACTCCGAAAGCCAACCTGTTCATCATAAGGGGATTCCCCGCCCCGGTCAAACCTCCCATAACCGCAAAAAGCTGAGATACTTATAACTACAGCTTTTATTGCCTCTGACCAACTTCAAAAGCCTTGTGCCCCATCCTTTCCGCGCTCTTTGCGGAAAGGGTGGGAAACCACAAATCTCAACCGACCTGCAAGTACTGTTCCCTGTTCCCTGTTCCCTGTTCCCTGATCCCTGTTCCCTGTCTCCTCTACTCCTCCCGCAGCACTTGCAGTGGCCGCAGCCCAAGAATCCTGTAGCTCGCAATCCAGCCTGTCACGGTGGCCAGCACCGCCGTCCCCACCAGCGCAATCAGCGTCGCCGTCCACTCGATGTGGAAGTCCACTTCCAGTTTGTGCAGCAGCACCCGCGTTAGCAGATTGGCAAACACCACGCCCACTGAGCCGGCCAGCAATCCCAGCACGCTGAACTCCACGCTGAAAGTTCGCACAATCCGCATCCGCGTGGCGCCCAGCGTCTTCAGCACCACCGCCTCCCGCATCCGCCTGAAGCGCGTGCTGGCAATGCTCGAGGCCAGAATCATCAACCCCGCGAAGATCGAGAAACCCGCCAGGAAGCGCACCACAAACGTGATCTGATCCACCACGCTCTCAATCCGCTCCAGCACATCGGCCAGGTTGATCACCGTGATCGTCGGATAGGCTTGAAACAGCGCCCGCTCCATCGCCGCCACCTGTTTCGGATCGATGTGCGCCCCGCCATACCACGTAGCCTGCTGGTCCTTGAGTTGCCCTGACGGCAGCACAAACGACACGCGCATGCCTATATGCTGCCCGTCGGCGCGATAAATCGCGGCGACCTTCAGCTTGCGCACCGTCCCGCCCGTCTCCAACTCCACCGCCGAGCCCACGCCCAGGTGCAGCCGCTGGGCCACGCCTTCGCCCACGCCCAACTCCGCCGCGCCCGCATCCGTCCACCATTTGCCCTGCGTCACCTTGTCGCCTGCAGGTGGCGCATCCGCCCAGCTCAACTCGGCATTCTCCAGCAGACGCCGTGGAAAATGCTGCTCTTTGAGCTGTTCTAACGT
>JBEKZR010000207.1:0-6557 GCA_049509715.1 Occallatibacter sp.
TTCACTCTTTCACTTCTTCACTCGTTCACTTCTTCACCGTGTTGCGAAAGGCATTCATGGCCGAACTGAGTTTCGGGGAAAAGCTGCTGATCGCGCGCAAGCAGCTTGACCTCTATCAATACGAGATGGCCGAGCGGCTGGGCGTGCATCCCAACTCGATCTGGAAGTACGAGCGGGGCGAGGGCAAGCCGCACGCGGCGGTAGTGCGGATCTTCGATCTGCTTTGCGAAAAGCACGAAATCCGCTTTGACGAGTATGAATCCGCGCAAAAGGGCAAGGGAGACGTGATGAAGATCGTTCTGGCAGAGAAGGTTTCTCCGGCAACGCTGGCCGTGTTTGCGGCCGAGCCGGGGTGGGTAGTTCTGACGCACGACCAGTTGCCGGACGGGTTGCCGGCGGCTTTGGCCGATGCGGACGCGCTGGTGGTGCGCAGCGCCGTGCAGGCGGACGACGCGCTTATGGCGCATGCGCCCAAGCTGCGGGTGATTGGCCGGGCAGGCGTGGGCGTTGACAACATCGACGCCGATGCGGCCACGCGGCGGGGCATTGTGGTGATGAACACGCCGGGCGCGAACGCCGTGGCGGTGGCCGAGCTGACCATCGCGCTGATGCTGGCGCTGGCCCGCAAGCTGCCCTTCGCAAATTCGACCATGCACGCCGGCCGCTGGGAGAAGAAGATTCTGCAAGGCGCGGAGTTGCGCGGCAAGACGCTGGGCATCCTGGGGCTGGGGCGCATCGGCTTGGAGGTGGCCCGGCGGGCCAAGGGCTTTGGGCTGGAGATCATCGGCAGCGACCCGTTTGTGTCAGCAGCCGTGGCGCGCGAAAACGGCATCAAGCTCGTGACGCTGGAGGAGCTGATTGCCGGATCGGATTACATCTCGCTGCACGTGGGCCTGACGCCGCAAACGACCGGAGTCATCAACGCCAAGACGATCGCGGCGATGAAGAAGGGCGTGCGCATCATCAACTGCGCGCGCGGCGAACTGATCGACGACGCGGCGCTGGTGGAGGCGCTCAAGAGCGGCCAGGTGGCCGGCGCGGCGCTGGACGTGTTTGCCAAAGAGCCGGCCAAGGAGACGCCGTATGCGGAGTTCGACCAGGTAATTCTGACTCCGCACATCGCCGGCTCGACGGGCGAGGCGCAGGAGGCGGTAGGCATCCAAATTGCGTGTCAGGTGCGCGATTATCTCAAGCTAGGCGTGGTGCAGAATGCGGTGAACCTGCCTTCGCTGAGCCATGAGGAGTACGTGGTGCTGGCGCCCTACATCGACCTGGCCGGGCGGCTGGGCTCGTTTATGGCGCAGGCGGGCAAGGGCGGCATTGAGGCCATTGATCTGGTCTACAGCGGCACGCTGGCCGAGGCCAAAATCGATCTGGTGCGCAATGCGGCCATCGCCGGATTGCTGGAAGGCTCGGAGAATGTAAACCGCATCAACGCGGCTACGGTGGCCGGGGAGCGCGGCATCCGCATCCACGAAGAGAAGGAGGAGAGCCCCCGCGGCGGCGCGGCCACGGTGCTGGCCATCAAGCTGCACACAGCCAAAGGCGAGAGCCGCGCCACAGGCACGGTGATTCACGGCGAACAGCCCCGGCTGCTGGAGTTCGACTCTATCGACATCGAGACGCCGCTCGAGGGCAACCTGCTGGTCTGCCGCAACCTGGACGTGCCGGGCGTGATCGGCAAGATCGGCACCATCCTGGGCGAGCACGGCGTCAACATCGCCAACTTCGCGCTGGGCCGCGAGCGCGCCGGAGCCAAGCCGGTAAAGGCGCTCTCCGTGGTGCAGGTGGACGCGCCTGTCTCCGGCAAAGTGTTGGAGGCGCTGGGAACCATCGAAGCGCTGCTCGAGGCCAGGCTGGTCAAGCTGCCTGAGGCGGGCTTCTAACTTCCGGTTGGAAGCGATTCGCCTCAGTCAAAGAGAAAAACCACCGCCAACCAGCGGTGGTTTTTCATTGGGTGAAGCAGATTCGCGCCTTAGGGCTTGTGCTCTTGCGGATTTCCTGGAACCGGAGTGGGGAGCGCTCCATCTCCTATCTTGACCGGGAGCGGTTGACTATTGCTAAGCGCAATCGTGGTGCGCATGATCGATACTTCGTACGGATTCCACGTGGATAAGGTCCAGAAGAGGGTTGCGCTGCGCGGCTCGGGGCCGGGGCGGGTGTAGCGGTTGATCACGTACGTCGCATAGAAGCCGCCTGGCTGGAACTTATCGCCGCGCCGTTTGCCCGGCCAGTAATCGCGGCGATCGCCGCAACCTTCCAGGGTCATGATCAGCTTGCATCCCGGATGGTCGGCCGGACCCAGAATCGCGGTAGGTTCCGACCACGGACCCCAGGGCGCCGGCGCCACGCGCACGGCAACAGCGTCGTACATCATCAGCCACATGTGCAGCGGCGCATTCCAGGTGATGGAGAACTCGCCGACGTTGTAGCCTTTTTCGATGGCCGGCGTGTAAATCTGGTTCACGGAACTGGGTCTCCACTCCGCTTTCGACACCCATTTGGGTTTGCCTTCGGGAGTTCTGCCCGCGAAGAACCGCCACGTCGCCGGATTGTCAAAGCTCTCAACCGGCGCATAAGCCAGGTAAGGCACGCTCCTGCGGTAGCGCGGCACGCCGAAGATGAAGATTCCCAGCTTCTGCTCCTCTGGCAAGCCGGTCTGCATCCTGGCATTCACAGCCGTCGAGTAGACAAAGCCCTCCGGCATCGCTTTCACATCGCGGAAGGTGTAGCCCTCGTCCTCGGAGCGGGCCATGACGCCTGTGCCCAGGCTGTTGCTGTTGTTGGTCTCCGAGCATTGCCGGGTGGGAGCGGGGCGCTCGAGTGGATGATCCGGCGAGGCCGGGTAGTCGTTCGGCTGAATGCAATGATCCGTCCAGAAGAATCCATACAGCGCGCCTTGCACCGACACTCCGCCCGAGGGGACGTTGAAAAAGCCCTGCTTCACGCGCACCGGTCCGACGATCGTCGGCGGGTCGAATTTCTTTTTGACGCCCTCGGTGCGGCTGTGAACCTTCAGGTCCAGACAGGTCTTAGGGTCCGGCAATTCCGTCCGCGCCGTCACGCCCACCGAATCGTCCGGGATGGTGTCGGCCAGAGGGCCATTCCCATGCGGCGGCGGCCAGCTATCGCCGAAGAAGAGAACCAGCCTGCCCTCGTGCTCCACCGGATAGCCCAGATCGACCGCATCCAGGCCGAAGTTGGTCAGCGTTCTGGCCGCGGTGGGCCGTCCGGTCTCCCAATCCACGTCCCCGGTCAACTGGCAGATTTTCTGCGTTTCGCCCACGCGCGTGACGGCCGGCGGCGCTCCTTCCTGTGCTCCTGCGCGTCCCGCCTGCACGGCCGCCGCTAGAAACAGAACTGCCCATGCTGCCTGCTTTGTTCGGCTCTTCTGCACAATATTGCCTCCATTCCATCGCGGATACCACCCGCTGCTTATTTGGTGGGGTCGTTCATGCGGCCCATGACAGAATACTGCACGAGCGACTATCGCGAATCAGAAAGACGAAGGGGTGGTCCACGGTGAAAGAAATTGGCTGCTCTTCCCGGGCGAGCACGGCGTCAACATCGCCAGCTTCGCGCTGGCCCGCGAGCGCGCCGGAGCCAAGCCGGTCAAGCTGCTTGAGGCGGGCTTCTAACTTCCGGTTGGAAGCACTTCGCCTCAGTCAAAGAGAAAAACCACCGCCAAGCGAGCGGTGGTTTTTCATTTCTGATCGCAGCCCGACGAAATCAGCCCATGATCCCCGGATGCCCCAGCCAGCCGCGCAAATAAGAGGCCTGCCCAATGTGATAGGTCTCGTGGTAGGCCAGGAAATTGACGGTGCCGCTCACTTTCCCGTCGGCGCTCGGCGGTCCCGAAGTCGCAGGAACTGCCAATACTTCTTCCGTGACAGCATCCATCGCAGAATTCAGACGAGCGGATGACTCATCCCATGCGAGCAATGCTTCTTCAGGCGTGGGGTACGCCACGTCATCGGCCTTTGCGCCGCGCCCGAAGAGCGCGAACCAAGGCTTCGACCAGTCTTCTCCCAGGCGCTTGAGCACGGCGCTGCGAGCCCAGGTCACATGGCCCACGATCCACAACAGGTCGTTAACAGCCCCCTCGGGCTTGCGAGTCCATTCTTCGTCCGTCAATCCTTCCAGATTCTTCTTAAGAAATTTCGTGTTCTGGTTGAAGCTCACTGCGGCAATGGCGATCGAGCTGGGGATAGGCATCTGGATCGTTTCCTCCATGGTTGAAATGGTTCGACCGTGAATCGAATTGTACGCCGGCGGCTTCTACGCTCTGCTCAGGTAAGCCCCCTCGCTGGTGTCCACGCGGATCTTTTCGCCTTCATTGATGAAGGCGGGGACCTGGACCACGAGGCCGGTTTCGGTCTTGGCAGGCTTGGAGACGCTGGAGGCTGTGGCCGACTTCAGGCCCGGCTCGGTCTCGACGACGGTCAGCTCGACGGCCGCCGGCAGCTCGATGCCCACGGCCTGGCCGTCATGATAGCTCACCTTGATTTGCAGGTTCGGTGTCAGGTACTCGATGGCGTCGCCCAGCGTCGAGCCCTTGAGCACGGTCTGCTCGTAGTCCACGGGATTCATGAAGTAGTAGTCGTCGCCGTCGGCGTAGAGAAACTCCATCGAGACCTCGTCCACCACCACTTTTTCAATGGCGTCGGCGGAGCGGAAACGGTGCTCGAACATGGCCCCGGACTTGAGGTTGCGCAGCTTGGCCTGGATGAAGGCGCGCAGGTTGCCCGGCGTGCGGTGCTCCACTTTGAAGACCAGGTGCAGTTGGTCGTTGTGCTTGATGATCATGCCGGGACGCAGTTGTGTGGCGGGAATCGCCATGGAAGTTGAAGCTCCTTGCTCTTGTTGCGGACGTACCGCGGAAGATTTTGGCCTTGGCCTGTCTATTCATTGTAGCGTAGCGTGAATGGGCGGATTGCAAGCTGGCCGAGGCCCGGAGCTGGTTCGCTTGCCTCTGGCTTGCTTCGCCGGCAGCTACTCTGCGATTGAACTCGGCAGACTTGTTTCGCGGCGCGCTGAGCGACTGCCATCGTCCGCATGCGAAGCGTTTCGCAAGCAAAACGATCTGGCCCACATGATGCGAGCAGTTTGCTGTTGTTCCACCATCATCTCATCCGTTACCATTGCCTCGAATTTCCTGGCGGGATTTCGCCCGCTTTTGGAGGCCATCGATGCGCCGTTCCCGTTTCGTTGTTTCCATTTCGTTCTTCGTAGTCTTGCTCAGCGCTGCCACGCTTGACCCAACCCGCCTGAAGGCTCAAAACGCCGGACAGACCGCCGCTTCCGTTCCGGCGGATGCGCCCTACAGGGATGCGCGCCTGCCGGCGGAGAAGCGCGTTGCAGACCTGCTGAGCCGCATGACGGTTGAGGAGAAGGCGGCCATGCTGTCGGGGTCGGGGTGGATGGAGTCGGCTCCCATTGAGAGGCTTGGGATTCCGGCGATCAAGATGGCGGACGGGCCGATGGGGGTGCGGTCGTGGGCGGGCAGCTCGGCCATCACGAGCCTTCCCGGCGCGCCTCCGAAAGTGCTGACGACGTCGTTTCCCGCAGGCGTGGCCATGGCCGCTACCTGGGACACCGATCTCGTCCAGCGCGAGGGCCAGACGATCGCGCAGGAGGTAAAGGCGCTGGGCCGGGACATGATTCCGGGACCCACGGTGAACATCAACCGCGTGCCATTGTGTGGGCGCAACTTTGAGGGCTACGGCGAGGACCCGTACTTGGCCGCGCGGCTGGGCGTGGCCTACATTCGCGGAGTGCAGGGCGAGGGCGTGATTCCTGCAATCAAGCACTTTGACGCAAATAATGAGGAGTTCGAGCGCCACCGCATCGACGAGCAGATCGACGAGCGCACCCTGCACGAGATTTATCTGCCCGCTTTCAAGGCCGCGGTGCGGGAGGCCGGCGTGTGGAGCGTGATGTCGGCTTACAACAAGGTCAACGGCGTCCATTGCGCCGAGAGTGTGCCGCTGCTGCACGACATTCTGCAAAAGGAGTTCGGCTTCAAGGGCTTTGTCGTCTCCGATTGGGGCAGCACCTACTCGACCGCAGCGACGGTGAACGCGGGGATGGACCTGGAGATGCCGGGCGGGCCGCCGATGCAGGCCTGGCTGGCCAACCCGCACATGCAGAGTTCAGGCAACGGCGCGGGCTGGCTGACGGCGGATAAGGTGCTGGCCGAAGTGAAGGCCGGGCATATCAGCGAGGCCACGCTGGACGACAACGTGGGACGGATTCTGCGCGTGATCTTTGTCAGCGGGCTCTTCGACCATCCCCACACCGGCGGCGGCGAAGTAGACACGCCGGCGCAGCGGGCCGTGGCGCTGCAAGGCGCGACGGAGGGGATTGTGCTGCTGAAAAACGCCGCTTCCCTGTTGCCGCTGGATGCCAAAAAGATTCATTCCATCGCCGTGATCGGCCCCAACGCAGCGGTCGCCCGCACCGGCGGAGGCGGCAGCTCGCTGGTGCGGCCTATGTACGCGATCGCGCCCCTGGATGGGATTCGCGAACGGGCTGGAAACCGGATCGCGGTAAAGTTT
>JBEKZR010000208.1:0-6543 GCA_049509715.1 Occallatibacter sp.
CCCAACGCCAACGTTCATGCGGACCTCTTTGCCAGAGACGTGTTGATTCTGGGCCAGGTTCAGGGCAACGTGGTGGCAAGCGGGCGGGTGGAGTTGCGGGCTGGCTGCAGCGTGGATGGCGATATTCACGCGCTTCGGCTGGCGGTGGAGGACAACGCGGCATTCCGCGGCAAAGTGGACCTGACACAGAGCGCGGCCAAGGGACCGGAAGGCGCCAACGCCCCGCCCGCGGGCGGTATTTATTAATTGCAAGCTGTGTTCCGGTCGGCTAGGAAATTGTCTGTTTGACCGCAAGGGGATTCCCGGTTGATGAGCCGTTGGTTGGAGAAGAAACAGGAGAGCGCTCCCCCCGCCTCCGTTCCGGGTCTTAGGGGTCCGCGTGTGCCCCGCCATTCCGGAGGCTGGGCGGCGTTGCGCGCGCGATTCCTTGCCGAGCCCCGGCTGCGCGTCATCGACGTAGGGTACACGTCATCGGTCAACATCAACTACATCACCGGGCTTGGCCATAGCATTTTCCAGACCGATCTGGTAAACGAAGCGTGGACCGGAAACTGGCAGACGGGCGCGGACGAGGACGGCAAACCGGCATGGAACGTCGACGGCTTTTTGGAACAGGCGCTCAAATTCTCGGGGCGCACCTTTGACGTGGTGCTGTTGTGGACCGCGCTCGACTACCTGCCCGAGCCGCTGTTGGCGCCGGTGGCTGCGCATCTGTTTTCCGCGATGAATCCCGGCGGGCAGGTGCTGGCCTTCTTTCACACCCGCATGCAGGGGCCGGAGACGGTGCACTGCCGATTTCACGTCACGTCCAGCGACGAGGTAGAAGTGCAGTTGACTCAGCCTTTCACCATTCAGCGCGCTTTTACCAACCGCGGCATCGAACGGCTTTTTGCCGGCTGGCCGAGTCACAGGCAGTTTCTGGCCAAGGACGGCGTCTTGGAGGTCATCATTACGCGCTGAGAAATTTCCCGATCCAACAGCTTCTCAGGGAGTGAGCCATGATGTTATTGAAGGGAACGCGCATCACCTGGCTGGGCCACGCGACCGTGCTGGTCCAGACCGCCAAGGGCACAAACATCCTGATCGATCCGTTTATCGCCCAGAATCCCAAGTACCCGAAGGATTTTGTTCTGCCGGCGAGAATTCACTACATTCTTCTGACGCACGGGCATATGGACCACATCGCGGATGCCGTGCCAGCGGCGGCAAAGCATAGCTCAACCGTAGTGGCAGTCTATGAGCTTGCGGCGTATGTGGCGGGTAAGGGAGTGGCGCATACGATCGAAATGAACCTGGGTGGCACCGCGCAACTGGATGACGTGGCTGCCACGATGGTGGAGGCCAAACACTCGGCAGGAGCGCAGGATGAGCATGGAACGCACTATACGGGAGTGGCGGCAGGGTATGTATTGAACATTGCGGACGGCCCGGTGCTTTACCATGCAGGAGATACGGCCGTCTTCGGAGATATGAAACTAATCCGCGAGCTATACCGGCCTGAGGTGGCGATGCTTCCCATTGGAGGACACTTCACCATGGGGCCGAAGGAAGCCGCAATGGCGACGCGCCTTCTGGAGCCAACCATCGTTCTTCCACTGCACTTCGGCACGTTTCCAGCACTGAAGGGCACACCCGATGAGTTAGCTGCGCTGGTGGATGCCAGCGTGCAGATTGTGCGATGGGCGCCGGGGGAATCTATCTAGGCTAAATTCTGTCCTGCCATGCGGACTGGATGGAGGAAGGGCTGGCATTCAAGCCAGCCCATGGCCTTCCCGTGATTCCGGTTACTTTGCAGCTGCTTTCTTCTGCTCTGCCCAGCGCCGCTTGACGGCCTCGGCAATGCGTCTCCGTCCTTCAGGAGTCAGATGCCTCTTTTTCTTGACGGGTTTCTTGGCGGCGCGGGCTGCCGCAGCCTTTTTGGGCGCCGGAGCGGCTGCGCCCCCCAACAGGGAACGCGCCTGTTGCAATTGGGCGATTTCCCGATCTATCTGTGCCAGAATTTCCGAAACTCCCACGGTTCCTCCTATCAGGTGCTCGTAAGTGATCCTATCCCCGTTGTGCCTGAGTCGACAATTGGGAACGAACGGCCACTTATCCTACGAAACACAATACGCAACGATAAACTATTTTACAAACAAAAATGCGAAATGTTACTGAGGATGGAACTATTCCGTGGAGAATGCCCCGATGAAAGAAGGGGCGCGGCGGTTGAGTGCGGGGCGAGCTATCCGCGGGCAAAGGAAGAAAGGGGGAATAGAAGCGGCGATGCGGCGGTAAGCTAGCGCGGAGTCCTGGGCGGGAGTGGAGGTTGTCCGGGTACGGGTGGGTTAGCCGGGATGCCGGAAAGGTCGTGGCCGCCGAGGCGCAAGGTTACAGGGGCGTCCGCCGCGCGATAGTTGCGCAGATCGCGTAGGATCTCCTGCTTCTCGCGGGCATACTGGCCGGCCAGCCGGGTGAGGGCATAGGTGATGATGTCGCTGTGATGCAGGTCCTGCACGGAGGGATCGCGGCGCATGTTAAGCCACAACCGGTGGACCAACTGGACGTCATCGGGGCTGAGAGCGGGAGCGTGGGGCCCGATGTAAAAGACCTTGACCTCGCCGCCGGGATCGACGATATAGAGGTTGAACTGACGCTTGGGTTCCGGCAGCGCCTCCCAGGCCTGTCCCATGTGAAAGGCCTGGTCCCCAGCGGTCATTCTGGTGGAAACTCCGGAAACGACCGAGTCCACTTCCAGCGAGTTTGCGCCCTGCGCCAGCGCGGCGAAGAGGTCTCCGGCGGGAACCAGGAGCAGGGAAACCTTTTTGCCAAAGCTTTCAGCGACGGAGATGGCCTTGGTAAAGATCATCTGCTCATGCTCGCTGAAACTCTGTTGCTCCGCGCTTAGATACTCCGGTCCGCCTACGCCCATCATGCGGACGCTGATCACCACCACGTCCTGCTCCTCGGTGCTGGTGTGGGAGAGGGCCCACTTGAGGGCGAAGGGATTGCCGGCATCGCGCATGGTGACCATGACGCCGCCGGGGCGAATGGCCGCCGACTCCCGGCTCACCGTGTCCTGGTGCTCCAGTTGAAAGTAATCTTTCATCTGCCGGTCAGCCAGGGCATGCTTCCGCAGGTTCTTGTGCTCGGAGATGGTGAAGATGATGAAGAATGCCGCGGCAAACGCCAGGCCGCTCATCGTGGCTACCGACTTGGTGAACAGGTTGACAACGGCGGTGGAAAGCAGCACCAGGAAGACCGAGAACAACCCCACAGGGATCTCGAACTTTCCAATGCGCAGATTGGGAGGAACCTTCCAGCCGCGCTCGCCATGATACTTCCAGCGCAGCACCAGCATGGCCAGGTTGTTGAAGGTGAACGACCAGATGACGCCGAAGGCATAGGCCCCGCCCAGGACGATCACGTTGCCCCGGCTCCCGATGATCGTGACCATCTGGAGGATGAAGACCATGTTCACGATGCGATAGCTAGTGCCGAACCTGGGATGCGGTTTGCGGAACCAGTCGGTCAATACGCCGTCCTCAGCCACGCGCATCAGCACGCCGGTCGAACCAATCATTGAGGTGTTGATGGCGCCGGAGAGAATCAGGAAGCCGACCAGAACCACGAAGATACGGAAGGCGATGCGCCAGAACAGGGGCCCCACCATGTACATGGCCAGGCCGGCGATCAGGTTGTCCTGGTAGATGTGGGTTAGCTGCCAAGTGGGAATCAGCATGGAAGCCAGCAGCGTGGCGCCGCCGGTGAAGATCAGGCTATAGATGGCGATAACAATCGCCGCCCGCTTGAGGTTCCTGAGCTTGGGATGCTCGATCTCGCGGTTGACCTGGGCCAAGGTCTCCTCTCCGCTCATGGCCAGAATCGAGTGACCGAAGGCCATGAGGACGCCGAACAGGCCCATCAGGGGAAGCAGTTGCGGCGATCCTTTCAGAAAACCCAAAGCATCGCTACTGAACTTGAGATGGGAGGGTATGGGCGACGGAGGCAAATGAGCCCCGCGCACGAATACCGAGTAACTGCCCCAGAGCAGCAGAATCACCACCATCACCGTGGTTATCTGCATAACGCGCAGAGCCTTTTCGCTTGAGTTCTCGATGCCCTTGATGTTTTGCCACCAGTAATAAATGGTCACCACGGCCGCAAACAGCGCGGCGGTGGTATTCATGTCGAACTGGAAGGGATTATGATGCGCGTCTAACAGTGCCGGAGGCAGCCAGTGGCTATTGTTGGCAACCGTCAGCAGTTCGTTGATCAAACCTGTAATATATTGCCCGGCGGATACACCAGATATGGGTCCAGTAAGGATGTAATCGAACATCAGCGCCGAGACGCTGACTTTGGCGAAGGTGCCTCCCAGAGCCTCTTTGACGACGCGGTAGACGCCGCCGCGGGTGAACATCGAACAGCTTTCTACGTAGACCGCGCGCACTGCGAAACTGAACAGCATGACGCCGAGGATGAACCACGGCGCCGCCGCGCCCACCGCCTGCTCGGCAATGCCCCCGGCATAAAAGGCCGAGGAACCCAGATCGTTGAGAACGATCGCCGCCGCACGCCAAAAGGAGATAAAGGTCAGCATCACGGAGGATGCGACAATAAGCCGGACGCGGTCGGAAGGAGGGGCTACGATCGTTCGAGTAGATGCCATTGCGTGTGTGCCGGCGCGACAACCGGCTTTCTAGAGTCGAGGGAGGGAATCATCGCCCGCCCTGCGGTGAGTGTATGTCCGAATCGACGCCGAGTCAATGAGAAGGGAAACGCCGCCGCCGAGGGCCAGGACAAATCTGTTCTAGTCCTTTCCGAACAGCTCTTTCCCATCCTCGAAGAAGCTGATGAGCACGACCACGGCCGATCCCGCCAGCCCGACAAAAAACATGACTTCAAGCAGCCGCATTGCCAAGATAGCCAGTTGCATAATCTTGATTGTAGCGCGATTTCCGCCTCTCCGGTGGCGGTTCGCTTGCTGAAGCAGGAAGAACGGCGGCAGAATTCCAGGGAACAGCGCGGGGAACTTGCCGTGAGCGGGGACGGTCCCGCGTGGCGCTTCTTCCCAGTGGAATAGAACGCGCGGCGTTGGAAAGTTTCCTTCCCTATCGTCTGGCCAAGGGGTTTGCTCCCGCGGCTGTGCGCCGGATGCTATAAACTCGGGCCTGTATGCGGCGTTCATTCTGGAAACGTGGAACCTGGAAGTTGTGGGTCGCGGCCATTCTCTCCGCCGGCCTGCTGGAGTTGCCCTTTCCCCTGGCTGGGCCGCTGCCCCTCTGGCGCACGGTCTTCGCATGGTTTGGGCTGGTCCCGCTGTTGTGGGCGATCCTTTCGCCAGCCTGCGCGGATGCGCCACGTCCGCTGCGCCGCGGCTTCCTGCTCGCCTATCTCTGCGGCGTGCTGTGGTACCTGGGCAACTGCTACTGGGTGCGAGACACGATGTCCCGGTACGGCGATATGCCGCCGTTGGCCCCGACGCTGCTGCTCTTAGGATTCAGCCTGGTTCTGGGCCTTTACTTTGGCCTCTTCGGCTTGGGCGTCATGCTGGTGCGCAGGGCCACGGGCAGCACGCGCCTGGCTCTGGCCGCCGCGCCCATCCTGTGGGCGGCCCTGGAACTGGCCGCCGCGCGCATCACCAGCGTCCCCTGGGACCAGCTGGGCTACTCGCAGGTAGATAATGCGCTGCTGAACCAGCTTGCGCCCTGGACCGGCGTCTATGGAATCAGTTTTGTATTGGTTGCCGTGAATGCGCTGATTGCGGGCGGGATGCTGCTGCATCGTAATTCCGGCCGGCTGCCGTGGGGCATTGCCGGAGCGCTTCTGCTCATGGTGGGTGGAGTTGGCGTGACCATTGCTCCGCCCAGGCCCACTGCTACGGCAACCGCGGTGCTGATCCAGCCCAATCTCGACGTGGCCGGGGAAAACAACTGGTCGCGCCCCGGCGAGTGGGACCGCCATATCGCCGAGTTCAAGCGGCTGGCCGGAGAGCAGTGTAAGACTTATATCGCCGGAATTCCGCAGACCGGCGCGCCGGAAGGCGAGATCGTCTGCCCGCCTTATCCCACGCATCCCGACCTGGTGGCATGGCCTGAGTCGCCGGCGCCGTTCTTCGAGACCGAACCCCGGTTTCAGCGGGCACTGGCGGAGATCGCCCGGCAGGCGCAGGCGGCGCTGGTCGTAGGCAATCTTGGCATGGATTTCTCGGCAGAAGAGCAGACCTGGCGCAACTACAACTCGGCGTTGGTTGTGGATGCCGGCGGCGAGCGCGTGGGCCGCTACGACAAGATCCACCTGGTGCCTTTCGGCGAGTATGTTCCCTTCCAGCGTTTCCTCACCTTTGCCCGCAAGCTCACCGGCCGGGTTTCGTCGTTTACGCGGGGCGAAGATCGCAAGGTCTTCATTCTGAGCACGCAGAATGGCCAGAGCCATCGCTACGGCGTCTTCATCTGCTACGAAGCGGTCTTTGCCGACGAGGTGCGGGAGTTTGCGCGGCTTGGCGCGGAGGCGCTGGTCAACATCAGCGACGATGGCTGGTACGGCGACACCAGCGCCCCC
>JBEKZR010000209.1:0-6529 GCA_049509715.1 Occallatibacter sp.
CGGTTCACCCTCGCCGCCGTGCGCATGGCGCTCGATCCCGGCGTGTTCACGTTGCCCTGCATTGAGATGGAGTCGGCGCCCACCGTGTTCTCGCCGCCGTCCTTGCCTAGTTGGTAAATCTTCCAGGCCTCGGGCGGAATCTGCGGCATTTGCATGAACTGGAACGCCTTGCGCACGTCTCCGTCGCGCGTCCGCACTCCCCACAGCGTTCCCAGGCCCATCACCACGTTCTGGGTAGGCGCGTTGCCGTCCTGGCTATCGTAGAGAATCGGCGCGTTCAGCGGGAAGGCGATCATCTTCAGTACTTCGTTCAGCACGCCCTGGTCCATGCGCTGGTCCCCGGCGTTCAGCCTGCCCGTGCCCATCCCATAACCGCTGTTGTCGATGTTCCACCAGGTCGCGCTGTACCCCAGCGCCTGGTCGCCCATGGTGTGTTCCTGGTTCCGGATCACCTTCCGTCGGCTGTCGTAGCAGAGAACCTCGATCACCACCTTGTCCGTCCAATAAGCCAGCTTCATCAGCGGCTTCTCAAACGGGTTGGCGCTCTCGTTGCGCTGCTCCCCGGCCGCGTGCAGCACGGTGCTGCTCTCCTGGTTCATCGACTGCGCCACCTGGCTCCCCACCGCCGCGTCGCCTAGCGGATTTTTCAAGAAGTACGTCTTCAGGTCTTCGTCGCTGGGGATGTCCTTGTAGCAGTCCAGTTCGCGCAGGCTCTTCAAATCCTCGAAGGCCACATAGTCGATGTCGATTCGCGCCCCGCCGGTCAAGTCGGGCCGGTTCGGTGTCCGCCACTTCGGGCTGTAGAGCGTGGTGCCCAGCCGCCGGTACTCGAAGTAGGGCCAGCTCTCCTCGACCGTCTCCTCGCGCACCTTGAAGGTATCGCTCTCCCAGGTATCCACCTCTTTCTTGCCGCCCAGCGGCATGTCGATCGAGACCGGAGGCGTCTCGCGCACGCGGCTCTTCTTCTTGACCTTCTTCGTCTCCCAGATCGGAATCCAGATCGCCGTGCCTTGCAGCACTTGGCACTCGATTCCCAGGCTCATGTTGTACTCGAAGTCCGCCCGGTCGTCGAGTTCCTCGAAGATCGCGCTCCATGCCTCCAGAATCCGCTCCGAGTTGGGATCGCCGGCCAGCTTGCCGCGCGGTTCGAGGGCGGTGGGGCTGGTGTCGGCAAAGATGCCCCGCCGCACCTGGTTGCTCATGGTGTTGCGGTTCTTGGCCACGTTGAAGCGGCTGATGCGCGCCGGCCGGCTGGTCTGCATCCGCCAGTCGCGGTCGTAGTTCGGGCTCTGGTAAAGGAAATCGACGTACTGCCACTCCGCCAGCCAACTGTTCGTGTCCAGCCATGCCATAGCCCGCTGGTAGTCTTCCCACACAATGGTGGCCGCCGCGTCGTCGTCGAAGAGGATACCCTCGGCGGAACTCGCGGGCAGCGTCACCTGCTTGTCCTGGATCAACGGCGTCAGCTCGTTGCCCAGCGGCATCCCATCTCCGCCCACCTTCGCCGCTATTTCCTCGCGATCAGCCAACACTCACCCCCGGTATGACGGACTCAGGCGCGTTTACAACTACTTCCATGATGATCTTAACGATTTTCCATTGTCTAAGGCAGTTTTCACACTCAGGGTTCTGGCATTGGTAAAAATCGTTTTCTGTGAGAGGCATCAAATGGTTGCATTTTCCACAAAAAACAGAATGTAAAACGATTTTGTTTCCCTCAGCCATCCAGCCCTCCCGGCAGCGGCGGCATACTCCATGTCGCTGTCTTTTGCATGGCGGCCAGGTGCGCCGTCATCTTCTGCTGCGCCTGCTCGTCCACTGCCGGCATCCCCTGCTGGCTAAGGAAGCTCTGCACCAGCGCGTCTTCCCTGCGCCGCCGCTGCCAGGCTATCTCCTCTTCCTGCATGTTGGCCCGCATCTGGCTGATGGGAACCAAAGCAGCGAAGCGCGAGATGCACTCCACGATTCCATTCTCCTCCACTAGCCCAAAATGCACAAACTGCTTCTGGCACTCAGCCGCTTTGCTCATTCCGGTCGAGAACAGCACCCGGCCTACCTTCATCAGCGGCTCAAGCTGCTTGATCGCTCCGGTCCTCCGGTTGTCGTCCTCCTCGAACTCCAGCCATTGAATCCGCACGCTGCGGTTCCGCTTTGCCGCCTCGTTGCGGATGTGCGCCGCCAGATACTCGCAGCCGGGCACGTCGATAATCATCACCCCGTCCGCGTCGTTCTCCTTGGCCGCCGCCACAATTCTCTCAGCTTCGCTGGAAGGCGTGTAGGCGCTCTGCCAGCACTCCTTGACGTACACCTTCCCATCCACCACCGTAGCCGCGGCGCCCTCGCTGAACTTGGCCATCCCCGGCTTTCCGCCGTACCTCGGCCTCCAGCAGATGAATGTCTCTGCATCGTTGCGCCTCGGCAGCCGCTCCTCTTCGATCGCGCAGCTCGCGTACAGCTTCTCCGGGAAGGTCGGCACATTGCCGCCCTGAGGGTCGTTCTGCTGCTGGCTCATGAAACTTTCGTAGTTGTCGAGATATTTTTCGCGGAGAATTTTATAACGCAACTGCGGAAACTCCGGCCAATAAAAGATCAGGTCATCTTCTGCGGGGAACTCGCCGGGCAGGAACGGGCAGCCGTCCTTGCGCGCGATGGAACTCCGGATCAGCACGCCCCATGCCTCTGGGTTTTCTTTGGCTCTCTCGATGCATTTGGAGTAGAAGTCGAAAGGATGGTATCGCGTCCCGCCGATCCGGATGTAGCCCATACCCTCCGGGCCGGACCGCAGCAAGTTCTCATTCTGGGCGCACACGTTGCTTACCCGGTTGCGCACTTCCGGGCTGGCATCGATTCCGCTGTTTTTTGTGTCTTCCACATCGTCGGGGTCGATGTGCGAAGGATGCCAGCCAGACTGGGTAGATTCGGGAGAGCTGATGGCTAGCGTTGTATCTAGGTCGCCAGCGCCCACCAGTCGGCGGTTGGGCAGGTTCCAGGCCCAGCGTTGCGAATCGACCGAGGAATACGCCGGGTCTTTTTCCGTCACCGACTCGAAAAACAGCTTTTGGAAGACGGTCGGCTATGCGCCTTTAGGCTTGTAGAAGTACTTCGCCGTATGCTTGCCGATCGCCGTGGCCAGCGGTTGCGTGGCGCTCTCGCAAAGGAACGTCACTTCCTCCGGGAAGGCGCAAAGCCACTGTACGCGGTCCACGCGCTTCAAGCTGGTTTTGAAGGTGTGCCGGGGGTCCAGGTGCAGCAGGTTCTTCTTGCAGGGTTGGGCGAACATGGGCAGGGTGGGAACCTTGGGACCGTAGAGATCGACGGCGGCCTGATGAACGCGGGGAACAAAGTCCGGGTAGCCCAGCATCTCGGCGGCGAAAAACATATCCTTTAAAAAGCGATGCCGCAAGTCCTCGCGGTATGCGGCATCGCTTTCGATCTTGTCGGTGTCGAGAATCACGGCTTACGCTCCGGCTTGGGCTGCTCCCGCGCCAGGCATCGGCTCCGCGCCCTGGGCTGCCTCTTCCGGCTCTTCCGCTTCGCCCTGGCCGCCGCCGTTCTGTGCAAACGATTCCTCGATATGCTGGCCGGCTTCCTCGGGGCTTTGGCTGGTGGCTACGTTCTCCCGCTCGGGCATGGTGAAGGCGTCGCCCTTCTTCGCTTTGTAGGTGTGGTGATGGATGTGCGATCCATCGTCGACCTCCACTGTGCGAATCTGGTACAGGTGCAGCTTGGCCTTCTTCTTGCCCTTGCCGCCTTCGTCTTTCTTGGGCTTCTCTTCTTCCTTGGCCATCGCGTTCTCCTGATTGTCAAGCATTGTTCGCTGGGCTAGATTTCTCTAGCCCAGCCAGGGGCCGTCAGCACAAAATCAGGCCGCTGTTTCTTATCCGACGCTGAACTTGGTCACCACGATGGTCGTCAGGGTTCCGGCAGCGGCGCCGCTCGATGTGATGCTGAGCGAGAACTGAGCCACCGGGTTGCTGGAGTTGCTGATGCCTGTCGGCACGTTCGTGAATGCCGCCTCGGGATCGAGCGTGTTGTTGATCGACTGCTTGCACTCGCCGGTCAGTTTGCCGCTCACCGAGTCGTAGCGCATGATCGCCCGGATCGAGAATGGCACGGTGGTGCTGTTCTGGGCTGGCAGGCTGCTGGCTGTCTTGTGCAGCAGGTTGCTGGAGACCACCAATGTGCTTGCATCGGCGTAGAGCCCCAGCGCGATCGTGCCGGTGTTGGTTGTCTTGATGTAGCCGCAGACCTCCAGCACCAGGTCGGTCTGCTCGTTGGCGGTGTCGGGCGGAAGCGCCACGCTGAGGGCCACTGCGGTATTCTGGGTACTCAGCAGCTTCGTCTCTGCATTGGTGGAGATGGTCTGAGTCGCCGGCAGCGGGCCTGCCTGGCCGCCCTGCACGTTCAAACCAGGCTGGTTCGCCGGAGCGGTCTGTGCCAAGACTGGTCCGTTTGGTCTGTCATAAAGTCCCATGATCTGCTCCTCGGCGGGGATTCCGCTAGCGAAAGTCTATGCTACCCTTCCGCTGGTTTGTCAAGCAGCTTCTTGAATCCTTGGATTTTGGCGTCTATTTCGTCATACCCGATGCGACCAAGCTCGTCCATCGTTGCCAGGTCAGGATTGCCATCTTCACCTGAGAGGCAATGAGCGTCCGCGATCCGGTCGCGCTCCTCCTCCAAGAGGGCCACGGCTCCCTTGAGCGCCCGCTGAAGGTCGCGCCGGTTTGAGATCGAAGTATCTTTTTGCACCGGCTCACTGTGGCGGATGTCTCCCCGCGAAGCCCGCCAGCGCCGGTACTCCTCGCGTTCGGCTTCCGTCGAAGGGTGCAGGCACTTTGGGCATCGGCTGCGGCGCCGTTGCAAAATTCTGATCTGGTCGAGATCGTCCTTGCACTTCTCGCCGCAGGTTGCCGTCTGCCGGCGCGCCCGGCTGGGCTCGATCTCCGCCCTGCAAACGGTGCAATACAGGGGGGGAATCTGCGAGTTCTTGTTGGGTTCGGCGGGTTCGGCGGCTTCCGCTTCGCGGTCTAAAACTGCTGCATGGTCAGACATTCAATCGCCTCAATCGTCATGATGGTTTTGGGGCCGATCTCACGGCATGGGAGTGAATCGTAAATCTCCACAATCAGCCTCTTCACCCAGGCATCCGAGAGTTCTTTCCCTTTGGCGTCGCGGAACATGCCGCGCTTCGCGGCACAGTCCAGGATGAGCTTGTTGTAGTTGTCGGCGTCGCCGCGTTGGGCCTTCCCTGGGAAGTAGCACAGGGTTACTTGAAAGATTCCGCTGGCGCTCACTGCGTAGAGGTCGCGGGCAAAGATCGGAAAGTCGCGCATGAACGCCTTGGCCGCCGCGCTCTTGGGGTGAACGCCGGCGGCCGGATGCTCGGTGAGATGGTTCACGCTGGGGGGCAGCATCGGCATCTCGAAGCGAATGATGGACGGACCGTTCAAGCCGCTATCCCCCATCTGCGCCATCTGCGCTCCATTTTGGCATTTTCTTTTTGCTGTTTGCATTCCAGACAAAGATTCTCTTTGGTTGTGATATGCGATAAGCCGCACTCGAAGCAGAGTCGCGCGAGACGTCGGAATTCCGCCTCGGTGATCTGGCCGGTATTTAGAGTTTTTGTTTCCATGTTGCGCCTCTAGTGGTATTATACCGCTATGGAGACAAAAAGTAAGAGCAGATTACGAAAAAAATCGACGGCCGCGGCCGATGTCTACGCTGCCTCAAAATGGTCGCCGGTTCACAAGCGCATCGAAATCCGGTTTCCATCAGCCGAAGAGCATCGCCTGATTTTTCAAGCTGCCGAACGCTCCGGCTTGTCGATGAATGGCTGGCTGGTGCGTGTTAGTAAGGCGGCCGCTGAGCGCGAGCTGGGAATGGAATCAGGAACCTAGATCGGCTCTCCGCCGACGGCTTGCAGGTTCTGCATCTCGTAGAGATTGGGAAGTGGCGTGCTGCCTCCCTCGGGGCTTTTGCGCGTCCGCTTGCGTATTTTCACGACTCCCTTAGATTCCAGCTCTGCCAACCCGCACTGGATGGTTTTATCGGAGACGTTCACGATGCGCGCCAGGGTTTTGATGCTGATATTCTCACAGCCTCCAAAATCAACGTTTGCGTAGTATTTCAGCGCCGTTAGGGCAACCGTAGCCTTCCAGGTCGGATTGAATCGTGCGAAAAATACCTTTGGGATCATCAGGAACGGGTAGGTTTGCCGGTCTCTGGATCGAATTTTGTTTGACATTATTCTCTCCGCGCAGTCCATCTGAGCAGGGTTGGCTTCAAAGCGCAAGCCAGAGGTCTCCAAATGTACATGTATCTGTGGAAATCTTGTGGAAAAAAAGACGATTTCTGTTGAAAACTACTTTATCTCTGTTGAAAAAGCCTTGCTGATTTCCACTTGTATACCCCTAGGGTGGTCCCTATTAGGGGGGAGGGGTGGTCCCCAATAGGGACCATAAAAGCACTAGAGGTAAAGAGTAGTTTCTAGTTTCTTTGCGACCGTACTAGTAGTAGTCGGTTTTTCCAC
>JBEKZR010000021.1:0-18228 GCA_049509715.1 Occallatibacter sp.
CGTCGGGCGCATTGGCGAGGATTACGCCGTTGTCATAAATGCTGCGAATGTTGCCGGTTTCAGTGACCGCCAGGTTGCCGTAGATGGAGTCGTGCGATCCGACCAGGCGAAAGCCCCGCCACAGGCGCGCCCGCGCGGAGCTGTCCAACGGCGGCGCAACAAACATCAGGAGAGGAACGGCGAGAAGCGCCGCTGCAACCGTCAACGCGCCAAGCTGCCTGCGGCTCATCCGGAATGAAAGGACAACTGCCATTGACAGGTTGAGGAGGGAGACGATGGCCGCGATCTGGAAGGATTCAAGAAAGCGCAGCAACACGATGCCGGCCACGATCCCCCCGAAGGCGGAGCCCGCGGCTTCAAGCAGGTAAGCGGAGCCGGCGGCGAGGCGGGCGGAGACGGCGCACTCCCGCTCGTACATCCGGGCCGCGGCCACGAAAAGCGCTCCTGAGACAACGCAGACCAGGCTGAGACAGGCCAGGGTTGTAAGGAGCATCGGCAGCGGCCCAACCAGCTCGCCCGGCACCGTCTGAAAGATGGATTTGGAGGCGCGCAATGCCCATATAGTGGGCGGCAGGCTGACCGCGAGCAGACATTCGAGCGCGGCGACCGCCCGGCGCGCGTTGTTTCCGCCCAGCGCAAAACCGGCGCACAGGCTGCTGCCGGCAGCGGTCCAGAAGAGCCAGGTGGCCAACATGATTCCCAGCGACATCTCGTTGCCGTTGAAAACGACGATCAGCTCGCGCATGAGAACGATCTGCGCGATGACCGCGCTGAAGCCGATCAGCGCCAGAGCCGTTCTTACGGCAGAGGCCGGCTTTTGCGCGCCGCGCGTGTTGACGGGCTGTAGGGGCGATTCCACCAGAAGGGAATTATAGCGGTTCCACAATTGCTTTACCCCGAGGCCACTGCCGCTGAGTGGCTTTCTCCTCAAGAAAAAGTCACTTTGCATGATGAAAAAAGGGCACGTGAATTGTGGAACCGCTCTAGAATCCAGTTGTCTTTGAAAAGCAAGGGCTCGAAAAACAGAGGCTCAGTCGAGGGCCTTGTGGAAGCGGAGGATGGCGATGGTGAGCAGGCTGAACCCCAGGCCGGCCATGGCCGCCATCTGGGGCCAGAGAACCTCAAAGCCCACGCCTTTGAGATAAGCGCCGCGAAGCACGACCAGGAAGTAGCGGAGCGGCACGGCATAGGTGAAGTATTGCATCCATTGCGGCATGGTGCTGATGGGAAATCCGAAGCCGGAGAAGGCCACGGCGGGCATGATAAAGAAGAAGGCGGTGACCATGGCCTGCTGCTGCGTGGAGGAGACGGTTGAAATGAGCAGGCCCACGCCCAGCATGCACAGGATGAAAAGAATGGAGCCCGTCAACAATACCGAGATATGACCGCGGAACGGGATCTGAAACCAGAATGTCCCGACTGCCGCAATCAGCGCAACATCGAACATGCCAATCAGAAAGGCGGGCAGCGTCTTGCCGAGGATGAACTCGGCCGGACGGATGGGCGTGACCATGATCTGCTCGAGAGTGCCGATCTCGCGCTCGCGAACCACCCCAAAGGCCGTCACGGTGATGACCAGCACCAGGGTCAGGCTGCCGATGACTCCCGGCACAAAAAACCAGCGGCTGCGCAATCCGGGGTTATACCAGGGCCGGGGCTCAAGCTCGACCGAAGGGATGGCCTCGACCAGTTGCGGCGCGATGCGGTAGATGCGGTCCTGCTGGTAGTTGCGGGCAAAGCCAAGCGCGATCTGACTGATGTAGCCGGAGGCAATCAGCGCGGTGTTGGAGTTGGTCGCATCCACGATCACCTGCAGCGGCGCGGTCTCGCCCTTGCGCAACTTTTGCGCAAAGCCGGCGTCGATCTCCAGGCCCACCGTAGTCTTTCCTCGCTCGATGAGATCGCCGATCTGGCGGGAGCTGGTGAGCTGGCGCTGCACGTCGAAGTAGGGGCTGGAAGTGAAGAGCGAGATCAGCTCGCGGCTCTCCTGCGAGTGATCGAGATCGAGCACAACCGTAGGGACGTGGCGGATCTCGTAGGTGGCCGCATATCCAAAGATCATCATCTGAATGATGGGCGGCCCGATGAGCAGAAAGCGCGTCCGCTTGTCGCGGAAGACCTGGATGAACTCCTTGATCAACATCTGCTTCAGGCGCCCGAACATGGGTTCTCCTTTACGTGAGCCTCTTGTGGAATGAGCGGGTGGCTACCATCGCCAGCAGGAACGCGAAGACGGCCAGCGGAACCAGGTCGGCGGCAAGCAAGTCGGTGGGCGTGCCTTTGAGGAATATCTTCTTCAGCACCGAGACGTAATAGCGCGCCGGAATTACGCGCGTGATCCACTGCAGGGCAACGGGCATCTGCTCGATGGAAAACAGAAAACCGGAGAGCAGGAATGCCGGAAGAAAGGTGACCAGCAGCGCGATCTGGCATGCGGCAAACTGGCTCTTGGCCAGCACGGAGATAAAAAATCCGAGCGAGAGCACAACCACCAGGAACATGGCGGAGCAGACGAACAGCGTGACGTAAGAGCCGCGAAAAGGGACATGGAACCAGTAGATCGCGATCACGGCGCAGACCATCACGTCGAACATGCCGAGGACAAAATACGGCGCCAGCTTGCCCAGCATGATCTCCATGGCGCTCACCGGAGTTGAAATCAACTGCTCCATGGTTCCGCGCTCCCATTCGCGCGCGATGGTGAGAGAGGTGAGGAATGCGCCGATGACCGACATGACCAGGGCCAGCACGCCGGGAATGATGAAGGCGCTGCTTTCGAGATTCTCGTTGTACCAGGTGCGGGTTTCCACGCTGACCGCGGCGGGCTGGATGGACTGGCCACGCTGGCGAAGCCAGGCGATTTGAATCTCGGAGGAATAGCCCTGGACGACGGCCTGGGTATAGCCGATGAGAACATTAGCGGTATTGTCATCGGTGGCGTCGACAAGCGCCTGAACCTCGACCGGCCCGCCTTCGCTCAGCCGCCGGGAAAAATCCCAGGGAATCACAATCCCCATCTTGGCATGACCATCGTCAAGCGCCTGGGTGAGCGCTGGATAGCCGTTCACCGCGCGGACAAGGTTGAAATATTTGCTGGCCTGAAAGTGCTTGAGCAGGTCCTGACTTTGCTGGCTGCCGTCGCGGTCGTATACATAAACGGGCAGCCCCTTGAGATCGAGATTGACGCCGTAACCGAAGAGGAGCATCAGCGTCACCGGCATGATGACGACAATGAACAGGCTGCGCGAATCGCGGAGAATCTGGATGACCTCTTTCTTAGCCACGGCCAGCAAGCGATTGAAGCTCATGGTTTCATCTCCCCCGCCGCGTCGCGCCCGGTGGTGACGGAGACGAACACGTCTTCCAGCGTGGGGCGTATCTTTTCGATGCCTCCGACAGCGATGCCGTGCTCCTTCAGGTACATCTCGATTTGCGGGATCGCCGCGACGGCATCCAGCACCACGAGGTGCAGCGCGTTCCCGAAGACCGCGGCATCCACGACGCCGGGGGCCGATTGCAGCGCTTCTACCGCGTCGCCCAACGGCTCGCACTCGACCAGGAGCAGTTCACCCTTCATCGAGTCTCGCTTCAACTCCGAGGGCGTGCCAAGGGCGACTATGCTGCCACGAAAGATCAACGCCAGACGGTTGCAGTATTCGGCCTCCTGCATGTAATGCGTGGTCACAAAAACGGTTACGCCCTCCTCCGCCATGTGGTGAATCAGATCCCAGAACTTGCGCCGCGAGATGGGATCGACACCGGAGGTGGGCTCATCGAGAAAGAGAATGGGCGGCTTGTGCAGCACGGCGCAGCCCAGCGCCAGGCGCTGCTTCCACCCGCCCGGCAGCGTGCCGGTAATGAGGTTCTCCTGGCCCTTGAGGTTAGCCATCGTCAGCGCCCAATCAATCCGTTCTCTCAGCACATCGGAGGGCACGCTGTAGAGGCCGGCGAACAGGCGCAGGTTCTCGATCACCTTGAGGTCGTTGTAGAGAGAAAACTTTTGCGACATGTAGCCGATGTTCTGACGCACCGCTTCGGGCTCGCGGCTGACGTCGTGCCCGGCCACGGATGCGCGCCCCGAGGTCGGCTTCAGCAGGCCGCATAGCATGCGAATGGTGGTCGATTTGCCCGCTCCGTTCGGTCCAAGAAAACCAAAGACCTCGCCTTTCGGAATCTCGAGGTTGATCCGATCGACGGCCACAAAGCCGCCGAAGCGCTTGCACAGATTCTCCACCACGACTGAATTGTCGAGTTCAGGCATGGGTTGCGCCTCCACTGCCGACCGCATCGACAAACAGGTCTTCGATGGTCGGCGCCACCAGCTGAATCGCATCGAAGCTCACGCGCGCGCTTCTCAGGCGCGCCTCGAACTCAGGAATGCGGCGGGGCGCATCGTCAACCACGAGATGCAGGCCGTCGCCGGTAAGCACCAGGCTGGAGATTCCGTCCGCGTGCTCGAGCTGGCTGCGTAAAGCGCGCGGCTCCGGCCCGGTCACCGACAACACGCCCTTGCTCATCCCGGCCTTCAGGCTCGCGGGCGTGTCGCAGAAGAGCAGCTTGCCCTGGTGCAGGAGGGCGACGCGATGACAGCGCTCGGCTTCATCGAGATACGCGGTCGAGGTCAGAATCGCCACGCCCTCCGAGATCAGTTCATAAAGGATGCGCCAGAAGTCGCGGCGCGAGACTGGATCGACGCCGGTGGTCGGCTCATCGAGAAGAATCACCTTGGGGCGGTGAATGAGCGCGCAGACCAGGCTGAGCTTCTGCTTCATGCCGCCGGAAAGTTTGCCGGCCAGCCGCTCGTGAAACTCCGCCATGCCGGCGGCCTCGAGCAGTTGCGAGGAACGCTGCTCGCGTTCGGTCTTTTTTACGCCGAACAGGTCCGCGTAGAAGCGGATGTTTTCATCCACGGTGAGATCTTCATACAAGCCGAAACGCTGCGGCATGTAGCTGAGGGCGTGTTTGGCGCCCTCGGGATTGCGCACCACATCAAAGCCGGCGACAGTAGCATTGCCCGCATCCGGCGGCATGATGCCCGCTAGCATGCGCAGCGTGGTGGTTTTCCCGGCGCCGTCGGGACCGACCAGGCCGAAGATCTCTCCGGCGCGCACATCGAAGCTGAGCGCATCCACGGCACGCACGCCGGGAAAACTTTTCGTAAGTCCCTCGGCGACGATCACGGGTTGGGACTGATCCGTCATTGCTTTGCAGGCGCTGCCGCCGGGGGATGCGCTTCTTGCGTGGCCGCGGCCAGATCGAGGCGGGCATCGGCGGGCATGCCCGGCTTGAGTTCATGATCCGGATTGTCGATATCGATTTTGATCCGGTAGACGAGCGTGACGCGCTCCTGGTAAGTCTGAACGCTCTTGGGCGTGAACTCGGCGCTGGAGGAGATGAACGAGATGCGCCCGTGATACCGCTTGCCGGGATAGGTATCGGTGGTGACGGTGGCGTCCTGGCCCCAGTGAATTTTGCCCAAATCGGTCTCGGCGATATACGCGCGCAGCCAGATGTGATCGAGATCGGCGAGCGTGACCACCGGAGTTCCGGGCGCCACCACCTCGCCGAGTTCGGCTTGCCGCACGGTAATCACGCCGGCAGTTGGAGCGTGCAGGATGGTGTAGTCCAGGTTGACTCGCGACAGGCCCAGGTTGGCGCCGGCCTCTTTGAGATTGGCTTGCGCGATGGCGACATCTTCTTTGCGGCTGCCTTCGACGGCCTCGTTGTAACGTTGCTGCGCCGCCTTGAAGATGGCCTCGGAGCGCTTCAACGCGGTGGCCGCCAGGTCGCGATCCTGGGCAGAGACTTCGTCCTTGGCGAAGAGCTGGCTGGCGCGGTCATTGTCGAGCTTCTTCTCTTCGAGATCGGCCTGCGCGTCAATCATGGTTTGCTGCGCCGCCTTCACTTCCTGCTCGCGGGTTCCGGCCAGCGTGAGCGCAAGATTGGATTCGCGCACGCGAACATTGGCCTCGTCGATGCGGACCTTCTGTTTGTAATCGGCGTCTTCCAGGCGCGCCAGCAAAGCGCCTTGCTCAACCTGCTGGCCTTCTTCGACGGGCAGCTCGATGATGCGCCCCGGCACCTTGAAGCTCACCAGGCTCTCGTGCGCTTCGATGTTGCCCGAAAGCGTGAGTTGGTTTACAGGCTCCGGCTTTTTCGCAAAGCGCGGATAGTAGTACACGCCGGCGGCGATCGCAGCGGCCAGCACAATCAATACAGGAATCACTCGTTTCATGGCTTAAACCTCGTGTGCGGGAATCTGAAATACAGTACGCCATCGATTCCGCCTTCAATCGTGGAATTTGCTTCCCACCCTAGCCGCAAAAACAAAAGCGCGGCGAGGGTGGGGCACCCAGAGCTTATGGATTCCCCATGTACTGCAAAATGTTTTTCTCCGTATCGCCCTGGGCGCGAGCGAGCGCAAACTTCGCGTCCACGTGGCTGGAGACGGCGAGTATGTAATTCTCCTCGGCGCGGGCAAGTTCGTCCTGTGCCGTTACCACCTCGACATTGTTGGCGGTGCCCGACTGAAAGCGATCCTGCGCCAGTTCGAGCTCGCGCCGCGCCAGGCTCTGTCCCTCTTCGGCAACAGTCACCTGCTGGGCCGCGGAATCAAGATTCAGGAGCGCCTCGCGGATATCCTCATCAATGCCGCGCCGCAGGTCGGCTATCTGATCGTCGATGCGCTTGACGCGGCTCAAAAGCTCCTGGGCCTCGCCGTTGCGGTCGCGGTCAAAAACGGTGAAGTCGATCTGGCCTTGAACCAGGTACGTGTCCTGGATGCCGCCGATGCTGCGGCCGATTCCGCCAAAGTTGCCGTCGATGCTGAGCCTGGGATAGGAACGGGCGCGGTTGGCGCGCTGCTGCTCCACCAGCTCCTGGCGCTGACTGGCAAGCGAGAGATAGTCGGCGCGCGCGGCCAGCGCGGAGGGCACCAGAGTCCCGGATTCAGACTGGCTCAGGGGACGATACAAAAGCGGTTCGGCCAGCTCCAACGGCGTGCCGGGGTCCATGCCCAGGTTGCGCGCCAGAGCCAGCAGCGACTGCTTGTACTGGTTTTCGGCGATCAACAGAGCCTGCTTGTCATTCGCAAGTTGCACCTCGGCGCGCAGCACGTCAACGCCGGTCGCCGTCCCGGCGTCGTGCTTGTCTTTGGCCAGCTTGTAAAGCGCCGCCGAGTCGGTCACACGCGACTGTGCGGCCTGAGCGCGGGCCGCGGCGGACTGCGCGTTCAGATAGAGGCCGGCAATCACGCGCACGATGAGATCGCGCGCGTCCCGCAGATCCATCTTGCCGGCATCGAGCGCTCGCTCGCTGGCCTTCAAGCCGCGATAGCTTTCAAGATCGACAATGTTCTGCTGCGCGTAGACGCGGAAATCGTAATTCGAGAATGGTCCCACAACTTCAGGCAAACCAGGCGCCGAAATTCCAAAGGCGCGCAGGTCGCGGTTCTGCACGTTGGCGTAGCTCTGGGTGCTGATGCGCGGAAGCAGCGCGGCCGACAAGCGGCGCGCGCGCGCGCCCTCGGCCTCATCGACCCGCGTGCCGGCAACCAGCACGTTGAGATTGGCCTGGAGCGCCTTCTGAATCGCATCCTGCAAGGTGAGGCGGTAAGGCTCGGGTTGTTGCGCCGCGCAGATCATGCCGGGGATCAGGCCTGTAATGGGGCCAATAGTCAAACCAGCCAGCGACAAAAGAACGACATTGCGAAAATCAGAATTCATAGTTATTGCCCTTTTCCGGGGACGGCGATCGATCTCCAGAAGTGCTGAAAGCTGTCTTCGACCCATGTTTTGAATCCGGGCTCGCCCTTAAGCGACCACATTACAACGGTGCCAAGGAGAACCTCTTGAAGTTGAAGCGCAACCTTTTCCTTCTTCAAGCGCGAGACAATCTCTCCGCGCTCTTGGCCGGTGGCCACAATTCGAGCGATCAATTTGCGGCCTGCGGACATATGGCGTTCGATGGTGTCGCGCACTTGCTCGTTGGCCAGGAAGAATGAGATCAGGGTGCGCGCCAGGTTGGGGCTGCGCCCCGGCTCTTCAGTCAAACGAAGGAATATCCGGTGGAGCAGGGAGTGGATGGTCTCTTTGCCCGATGCAGCCTGTGACAGTGCTTCCGCTATTTTGCCCAGCTGAATCTCGGCTATCACGCTCAGTACATGATCTTTGCTCTCGAAATAGTTGAAGAAGGTGCCTTTGCCGACGTCGGCGGCCTCGGTGATGTCTTCCACCGTGACGTTGGAGAAGCCGCGCTCGGCAAAGAGCTGGAGTGCGCACCGGAACAGGCGCAGACGCGTTTCTGCGGCGCGGCGCTGGCGTCGTCCCATGCCCTGCAGGTGGGGCAGGTTCGCGGAATCGAGAGCCTCCGCTAGCTTCGCGGAGTGAATTGCATGACCGATGACCATATCTGACCAACAGTCATATTTAAGCGCGGAGGCGGCGATTTGTCAAGAGCCGAAGGAAATAATGTTTGGCTTTTTGCGGGCAGGCCCTAGTTTCTGCGCATTTTGGAAAGCAGGCGCAGTATCTCCAGATAGAGCCAGACCAGGGTGACCATGATGCCGAATGCGCCGTACCACTCCATGTATTTGGGAGCGCCGGACTCAACGCCTCTCTCGATGAAGTCGAAATCGAGGACCAGATTGAGGGCGGCGATGGCTACCACGAACAGGCTGAATCCGATGCCGATGAACCCGGAGCCGTTGATGGAGACGAAGCGGATGCCGAAGAAGCCGAGCAGCATCTGCATCATGTAGAAGAGGAAGATGCCGCCGGTGGCAGCGACGATTCCGAGGCGAAACTTCTGCGTAACCCGGATCAGCCCGGAGCGATAGGCCAGGAGCAGAACGAAGAGCGTGCCAAAGGTGAGGCTCACCGCCTGAATGGCAATGCCGGGATAGCGGAGGTCGAAGGCAGCCGAAAGGCTGCCGAGAAACAGGCCTTCGAGCAGCGCGTAGATGGGCGCCGTGACCGGAGACCACTCCTTCTTGAAGACGGTGACCATGGCGAAAATCAATCCGCCGAAGACTCCGACGAGCATAAGCGGCGTCACGTCGGCGAAATCGCGCGACTGAAGGAAGAGATGCCAGGTCCAGGCCGCGGTGGCGATGGCGCAGAGGAGGAGAATGCCGGTCTTGTTGACGGTGCCGTTGAGCGTCATGCGGCCGGCGAGGTCGGTGATGCCTCCGTAGCCCGCGCCGGAAAGGTTGCGAAACGTGTTCTCGCTCAAAGCTGGATTGGATGTCTTCATCAGCGCCATTGGGTTCTCTCCGTATTGCCGATCCGGGCCGTGGCCTGGCCGGGGTATGATGCGGGAAACTTCGATCCCTGTTTCAATTTTAGACCGGCGGGTCTAATCCCACCCTAGCCGCAAAAACAAGTACGCGGCGAGGGTGGGGCACCCAGTTTCACTTCGAGGGCGGGACACATAGCTTCATTGCTCCGTTTTGCTACGCTCCGAGTTCGTGGCGGATGGCTTCGGCGATCACATTGGCGTGAAGGCGCATGGCCTCTTCGCTTTCGGCTTCAATCATGACGCGGGCCAGCGGCTCGGTGCCGGAGTAGCGGATGACGACGCGGCCGGAATCCTTTAAGTCTTCTTCGGCGGCGCGGATGGCCTGAACGACGGCGGGGATGGAGTCGAGGGGCTTCTTTTCGCGGACCTTGATGTTGACGATGACCTGGGGGAAGACTTTGAGATCGGCGGTGAGTTCGTCGATGGATTTGCCGGTGCGGGCGATGAGGTCGAGGACGACGAGCGCGGTGAGCAGGCCGTCGCCGGTGGTGGCCAGATGGGGCAGGAGGATGTGGCCGGATTGCTCGCCGCCGAGGGCGGCGTTGTGGCGCTTCATTTGCTCGAGGACGTAGCGGTCGCCCACGGTGGCGCGGAGCATGCGGATGCCGCTGCGCTTGAGAGCGGCTTCAAGACCCATGTTGGACATGGTGGTGGCGACGACCAAATCTCCCCTGAGCAGGCCGCGGGCCTGGAGGTCGCGGGCGGCCATAAGGAGAATGGCGTCACCGTTGATGACGTTGTTATGGGCGCCGGCCAACATGCAGCGGTCGGCGTCGCCGTCAAAGGTGATGCCGAGGGGCGCTTCGCGCTTTTGAGTTTCGGAGGCAATGTAGTCGGGGTGAAGAGCGCCGCAGTTCAAGTTGATGTTGCGGCCGTCGGGGGCGATGTTGAGCAGGGTGAGGCCGCCGGCAAGATCGGCGTTGAGGCGGCGGAAGAGCTCGGGAGCGACGGCGGCGGCGGCGCCGTTGGCGCAGTCTACGACGATGCGGTTGCCGGCGAGCGAGAGACCGGGGACGGTGTCGATGAGGAAACGGATGTAGTCGGCCTGGAGGGCGGGGTTGTCTGCGACGGGCGGGAGACGGCCGGGATCGGGCGCGGCGTGGATGGAGGCGGCGTGATGGAGGATTTCTTCCTCCATAGCGGCTTCGACGGCGTCGGGGAGCTTGAAGCCGTCTGCGCCGAAGAGCTTGATGCCGTTGTCTTGCCAGGGATTGTGGGAGGCGGAGATGACGACGCCGGCGTGGAAGCCATGCGCGCGGACGAGAAAGGCGACGGCCGGAGTGGGCACGATGCCGGCGCTTTCAACGCGCGCGCCTGCTTTGCGCAGGCCGGCGGCGAAAGTGGCGGCGATCCAGGGGCTGGACTCGCGGGTGTCGCGGCCGAGGAGAACGGAGGGCTTGGCGACGGTCTTGCCACGCAGGGAGTGGGCGAGGGCGAGACCACAGGCGAAAACGGTGGTTGGGTCGAGCGGGGCTTCGCCGGCCAGGGCGCGAATGCCGTCGGTGCCGAAGAGCTGGCGTGCGGTTGGGGGGATCATTGAACGGTCATCCAATTCTGTTGGCCTTTTCGGTGGCGGGCAAAGTGGTCTTATAGCGGCTCCACAATTGCCGTACCTCGAAGCCACTCAGCGGCAGTGGCTTCGTGGTAAAGCAAATGGAGAACCGCTGGAGCCGCAAAACTCGCCGCCCCGCGTTCCCTTACTTTGGTGTCCCGGACTTCATTGCACCGAGATCGAGACCGAACCGCACATGTTCTCCCAGACCAGCGAGAGCTTACCCTTGTTTCCGCCCAGATCCTTGAGCATGTACTTGAGGTTCTCGACCAGCGCCGGCGGCTTTTCCATGGACATCTTCACGCGGCCCAGGTCCTTTGCCTTGTCGTATACCGTTCCCCACTGGCCGGTCTGCTTGTTGACGACGAGCACCCAGTTGGCGGGGTCGGAGAGATCGACGTAGAGCGTGTAGTCGCCCTTGGGGACAGTGAGACCGTCGAGGCTGAGGTCGGCGTCCGTGTGGAGCTTAGTGGCCGAATTGGCTCCCGCGCGCCAGACGGGGTAGGTGGGATCGTGGCTGATGAGCCCGTCCTTGGTGAAGATGTGGCCGGCGCGGCCTTTGACTCCGGGCGAGCTGTAGGTGATGGTGATGGTCTTGCCGGCGATGACAGCCGACTCGGTGGAGGGAGGGCTTTTGGGCGGCCCTGGCTGCGCGAATGCGGTGGCGGCGATGAGAAAGCTCGTACAGACTAAGAGACGCTTCATGGTGATGATTCTCCTTCGTGAGAGCCCCTGTTCAGGTCAGGACTCCCCGACGGGATGATTGTCGCACCACGCGCCATGGCTGGGGAAGGGGGAGCGGAGCCCGGGGCGCGCTCTTCGCCGCCTGCCAGCGCGGCGGAGGGTGCGATATACTCCGTTACGCGGCAGAAACTATGGAGGTTTCAGGATGCGTAAACAGGGCATTTTGAGGATGGCAGCGGCCGGGATGATGGCCGTGGCGATGATGGCGGCGGCGGGGGCGGCGAAGGCGCAGGGCAGCGCGGCGGCAGCCGGATCGGATACAGTGCTGAAGCCGGCGGAAATGGAGAAGCTGCTTCCGCCGAGCGTGTATTACCGCGGGCAAACGGCCAACACGCAGTTGCGGAACTCCGGGGGCGTGAAGTTTGCCGACGGGTTCTATGTGCTGGCCACCAAGGTGGACACCGGCGGCTACGCGACCGGCGTGGCGGAGAAGTACCAGGCTTACTTCATCACCGAGGTTCCCCTCAAGGTGGGCGGAGAAAACCTGGCGGCGGGCGTCTATGGCGTGGGCTTTATTGGGGACAACAAGTTTGCGGTGACTGACGTGGGCGGGCATGACGTGCTGACGGTGAACGCGGGCGAGGATGCCGGAATGAAGCGGCCGATGCCGCTCGAGATCGTGATCGACCCGGCCGGCGGCTTCCGGCTCTACGCAGGACGCAAGTATGTGCTCTTCAGCCGGTAGGCGTTTGAGTGGACCGTGGACAGTGGTCAGTGAACAGTTGTCAGTGGACGGTGGACGGTGGTCAGTGGACAGTGGTCAGTGAACAGTAGAGCTGGGCCATCTGCTCTGGACTCGAGCGGTTTTCCGGTCAGAAGCAGCAGGAGTTTCCGAAGTGGCACAGATGAGTCCAAAATAAAAATCAGATTCTCCAAATGGAAAATTAACGCTGTAATTACACATCCGTAAGGGGTGATGCGCTGAAATAGTTTCAAGGAGAATTTCATGCCGCATCGCCCTGTGAAACTGCCACCCGAGTCCCACGATTTCGTCCTGTCCAGAGTGGAAAGTGGACGCTACGAGAACGCCGGCGAAGTGATGCGGGCTGCCTTGCGCGCCCTGCATCGGGAGGAAAAGAATTCCGACGCCGAGAGCTTGGCACGCAGCATTGCCGAAGGCGACGTCTTCCGGAAGTTGTGGGAAGCGTCGGCATCCTCCTTGCCGGAGACTCGAAGCAGTTCCGGAAACCTCGTAGCTCAGCAGTAACGATTTGCTTCCGGCCGTTGCGCGTATAGAACACTGTTGCTCACTGCCGCGCGCATTCAGCGCAGTGGATAAGCGCCGGGCGTCCTGGCCTCCGCTTCGCTCCATCCCAGAAGCGAGCGAACCTCGGAAGGGAGGAAGCTGCCGGCCGGCGCATCGGGGAGCGCGCGCTGTAGCTCGAAGTGCCCTGCGTCAGGGCCTTTCAGAACCGAGCGGGGAGAACGATCGATCTGAACGCCGTTCTTTTCGAAGGCAGGCTCGAGCTTGCGGAAGTCATCGAGCGAGGCCAGCCGCGAAGCGCAGTTCTCTCCCTGCGACGGGGCATAGACAATCAGCGGCGGCGGCGCGCCGGAGGCGGCGGTTGACGCGGCGCGGAGATAGACGTTTCCGTCCACCTCCGCCGCCTGCGCATGGTTGAGCTTGCCGCAGAGCGAGAGCGGCCATTGCACAAACTCCAGCAGCGGATCGCGATAGGAATCCGAAGCCGCCATTACATTGTGGAGAAAGATCTGGCCTTCGCGCTGCTCCAGGCCGGGCCCGGTAGTGACATGCCAGTCGAAGACGTCGCCCGTGGCCACGCGGTCATTCCGCTCAAAAGATACGCGCGCATTGTAGAAGGTGTTGTTATAGGCATGCACGTCGGCTGAGTTCAGCGTGCGCAGTCCGTGATTCGAATTCACGACCACGTTGCCGGCGATGATGGCTCCGCGCGAGATCTCGATGAAGATGCCGTCGAGAGCGCCTTCCACATAGTTGTCGACGATCACGGCGTCGCGGTTGCCCACGTCATACCAGACTCCGTTCGAGTAGGGCTGCTCCTGAATCAGGTTGTCGCGGAAGGTGACGCGATATGACTGGTTGAAGATCTTGACCGCGGAGGGGTAGTAGCCGGTCAGCTGCCTGATGTTGTTGCGGCGGATGATGTTTCTCTCCAGCAGCACATCCGAGGAACCGATGACGTAGATGCCTTCCGTGCCGGTATCGCTGACCAGCGAGTTGCGGATGATCAAACCGTCGCCGCGGAAGTAGCCGGCCACATGGGAGCAGTAGGTGATGGCGACATTCTCGATCAGCGTATTCCTGACCTCTTTGCCATAGGTGGCCGGATCGGAGAGGCCCATGGGCTCGTTGGTGGGCTCGTCGGCCGAGGTGAAATGCTTCTTGCCTTCGATCTCCAGCGCGCGATAGGCATACTGCGTGAAGGTGAGGCCGCGAATCACCGGTCCTTTTCCGTCCGAGACTTTGCCGTGCGCTGGCGCGGCGGTGCGGACCAGCGCGCTGTCATACGCGGTAATCTCCACTTGCCGGTGCGCGGGGTCCGTGCCGATGTAGACGTATCCGTTCTTGTAATCGATGTAAAAGGAATGGGGATCGAGCTCTCCCTCCCAACCCCTGGAGCTGAGAAGCTCGCCATCGACGAAGACCATATCGTTGTTGAAGCGGTGCAGGGGCGTCTTCATGCCCTCACGGCTGCGATTCCACCAGGGCAAAGGTTCCGCCGGGAAGAGATGGGACCATTTGGTTCGCCAGACGTTATTGGGCAGGGCCTCCCACTGCGTTGCGATCCCGGTGCCCTTGAGGACGGGATGCTCCTCCTCATAGGGCTGGATCGTGATGCCTTGATTCAGCACCAGGCCGCCGGTTCTGTAGATGCCGCCGCGCAGAACGATGGCGTCGCCGGTCACCACGCGCTCCATGGCCGCCTCGATGGTGGTGGGCTGGGCGAGTTCCGTGCCGGCCGCATCGCTGTTGCCGTCCGGCGCAACGAAGTACACCTTGCCGGCCTTGGGAACCTCATAGCGCTGGTCGATGGGACCGTAAGGGCCTCCAGATGGCTGTGCGCACGCCAACCCGGCAACGAAGAAGAACACGAGAAAACGGATCAAGCGAAGAGTCTGCATGGGATGAACTTTGTGCGGCCTTTGGCTGGCGGCCTACATCTCAATCTACCACCCTCAATGGGCGCCCCAGGTCCCTAGCGGAATCTGGGACAGCCCCTTGTATCGGTAATGCCAAAGTTTATCGGGACGCTGGGTTGTCCCACGCATCCTCAGGGGATGGGTCTTCTCCGCCCTGGCGATTGAGGATGCGGCGGAAAGCATCACGGTCGGCGCGGTTGCGGCGCTGCGAGAAGAACTCCTCGGTCTGCATGGCGGCAATCTTCTCCGCGGCGGCGACCACCAGGAACTGGTTCATGCTGGTTCCATCGCGGTCGCTGATGGTCTCAAGAGCCGCTTTGAGAGAGACCGGCAGGCGCAGGGGGAAGGTGGCGGTTTTGGTGGTCATTGCCCAATTCCCTCCAAATCCTGCCTGAAACCGGTCACGCGGCCTTCTTGACGCGGAGGGTGACACGCAGGCCGGCGGCGGCGGTCATTTTGACTAAAAGATCCAGGCCGAAAAGGTCGATCTTGCCGTGGACGAGGTTGGAGATGCGCGGCTGAGTGACGCCGAGGAGATGGGCAGCCTGGGCCTGGGTCAGGCCTTCGCTTTTAATGTGGCGCGTGAGGGCCAGCATGAGGGACGAACGGAGCTTGAGGTTCTCCGCTTCGACCGGATCGGGCTCGATGGCGTCCCAAACGTTTTCATTGGCCTTTGAAGTTCGGTTCATGGCGCTAGTATACAGAATTTCGCATAACCCAGATAGCGAATTCTCGAGACGTGGCTTGTGGTATCCCAGGTCCGAAAATCTGGACCGGGGTACCCGGCTCATAAACGAGAGTTCGCGTGTGCGCTTGAGACGTTCTTTGCCGTATACAGAGCCTCAAATTTGGGCCAAGTTCCAAACACCTGAACATAGAACCAACTATTCAACCTACTCGAACGGTCGATGTCCCTCTTGGTGGGCATCCGACCGAGATATTTGTGGATTTTTTCGAATTCATAGAACAGAATTTGCCCGATGCTATGCCTTGTAGCGTTTTTAGGGTCTAGCGCTTGATTGGAGAATATGTCAATTATCTTTTGGTCGAAGTGGACCTCGCAGTTGAGTGGGAGATTCAGGACATCCTTGGGCGATCTGGCACTCCTGAGATCAGGCGGGCCTTGGTTTTGCTCGAACGGCATTAAGCTGTTGTACTCAACGATTTTGTACGCATTCTTGAAGTTGCCAATGAAATCGATCACCGTGCAATGTGTCTTTCCCGCATACATTCGGAGCCCTCGGCCAAGCTGCTGATAATATATCCTCTTACTTTCCGTTGGGCGAAGGAACAGGAGGCACTCGACGAACGGAACATCCGCGCCTTCGTTCAGAACATCGACAGCACAAAGAATCCTAATCTCCCCGTTCGCGAGCTGCTGCAAGAGCTCCCGCCTCTCGGATACAGAAGTAGTTGAAATGTATGCAGCGGAGTCGATGCCTGCTTTCGTGAAACTTGTTGCTGCTCTTCTCGCATGTTCGTGTGAACAGCAGAATGCAATCGTGCTCTTGTTTTCAGCGAGCTCGTGCCATTTCTCGATAACAGCCTTTTGCCTGCTCGGGATCACGAGGGCGCGTTCCAGATCCTTGATGTCATAGCGGAGTCCATTGTGTTTGATTGTTGTGTAGTCAATATCGTCCGAGCAGCCGAAGTAATGATAAGGGCTTAGAATACCTGAATCAATCCCTGCCCTTAGTTCAAAACTGGATAGGACATTCTGGTTGCAGAGCTTGTAAATGTCTTGGTGATCGCCGCGAAAGGGAGTCGCTGTCAGACCGAGTAAGAAAATCGGGCTACTCTTCCTCAGAACATCCCTATAGGAATGTGCTGCTGCATGGTGGAACTCGTCCACTACGATGTAGTCGAACTCTGAGAGTCGAATTTTGCTGCTGTTTCGGCTTACCATCTGAATCGTGGCAATATTCACGCGATTCGGACGGGATAGGCTGTTGAATGTTGTGTGCCTCGTTACTAACTCAACAGAGAACTTTGCTTCAAACTCTGATTGCGCGACATCTAATATCTCGTCAGTGTGAGCGAGATAAAGCACATTCTTAGCACTTAAACGGAAAGCATCTTCGGCAGCAATTCTTGTTTTCCCGCTCCCTGGCGGTAGGATAATCAGTCCGGCCGGTTCACCCCTTCCATGGGACTTCTCAAGCGCGCCGAGGGCGTCTTGCTGAAACAAGTTTAGCAGGCGCTTACGTGGCGAGTACCCACAATTGCATCGACCGGATACGATCTTCCTTGCATCTCTTGGGCAGATAAAACCGTAGGCGATCAACAATCGGGAGAGGTCGATTGCGTCAAGGATTGCGTATTTGCACTGGAGACGCACTGCGGTTGAGCAAAACTGCTCCTTCGCCATGTCGAGGATGATTCCAGGGGCTGCTAGGATGGCAATCTGAAGGTCGGCGATCTTTTCGAGCCTGTATATCTGATGAGATACATCCTTGGGGCGGACGGTAGGGAAGGATCGACCCTTAATGATGAAGGCAGCCATTCCACTGGTCTTTTGCACTGCCATTCTGTGAGTCAGAATGTCTACGAGTTCCGCTGGGCCATGAGGGGTATCGTTTGGATCATGTAGGATCGCTCTAATATACGGTTCTAACTCTTCGCGTTCATCCAAGCTTCTTACTGCGTCAAGATGCGCCTTCTTGATTTGAGTCGCAGGAATGCCCTTAACTTCAGAGAAGTTGTCGAAGTCATCAACACGGAGAAGCTGGTGCGGCTCGATTTGCATTGCCTTGAGTCTTCTTGACAATAACACGTTGTCTCGTCGGCCGACGAGAGAATTTCTACGTCCTGATAAGGCGGCTGATCGCCTCGCCTTGACTGGAGCCGCAGCCCGTCACAGCATTCGCGGGCCAAGCAAAAGAACGCGGACCGAAAATCCGCGTTCTTTGCGTTGGGGGATTAGGCTGACTTACGCCTTGGCTAGCACGCTGCCGGTGAGGCGCTCCTTGAGGAGTTCGTGGGCGTGGGAGAGGAACTCTTCCAGCGGGAGCTTGCCGGAGTCTACTTCGGCGAGGAGGGCGCGCTGGGCGGCGTACTCCTTGTTGACGATGCCGGCCTTGGATTGCAGCATGCGCCAGGCTTTGCGGCGCTCGACGCAGAACATGACTAACTGGCGGCTGATGGCGTAGAAGGTCGTCTTACCCTTCTCTTCCGTCTTGCCGGCATCGTCGCCGACGGTGATGGTTACGCCGAAGTCGGGAATGAAGCTGCGGTGTGCGGGGTCGAGATAGCGGCGGTAGACCACGTCCTGCTGGGTGATGCGGACCAGCATGTTATCTAAGTGGATGAGCTTGGCCGCGGCTTCGGGCTTGATCTTCTTCAGATGATTGCGGAAGCGGGCTTCGGTGGTGCACCAGTGGGCGACGGTGTAGCGCTGAGCGGCTCCGCCGTTCGATCCTTTGGACTCGTACCAGTCGAGATCGATGGAGGGATTGCCCTTGAGGTCGAGGGCCTCCTGATAGGTTTCGCCGAGACGGGGGTTGAAGACGAAC